>CAMOUF010000022.1 GCA_946626395.1 uncultured Clostridia bacterium | reverse complement strand
TGAGTTGCGTGCAACTCACCTCACCGTGCTTTGTAGTTTGCCTCTCCTAAGCACATTGTACCATATGAAAGCGGAAAATTCTGCGGCTTCCGTTTTCATTCCTATATGTGCCGGTGCCGCACCGGCATGGAAATTGTTATGGCGCAGACTTACGACGCGGGCAGTATCAAGGTGCTGGAGGGGCTGGACGCGGTGCGCATGCGTCCTGGCATGTACATCGGGTCCACGGGCAGCCGGGGCCTGCATCATTTATTGTGGGAAATTGTGGACAATGCCATCGACGAGGCCATGGGCGGCTATGCCACTGAGGTGGCTGTGACGCTGCACAAGGACGGCTCCGCCTCCGTGTGGGACAACGGGCGGGGCATGCCGGTGGACACCCATCCCCAGCTGGGCATTCCCGGGGTGCAGGTGATTTTTACCAAGCTCCACGCGGGCGGCAAGTTCGGCAACGACAACTACGCCTATTCCGGGGGCTTGCACGGGGTGGGCGCGTCGGTGGTGAACGCCCTGAGCAAATGGCTCACTGTGGATATTTTCCGGGATTGGAGCCACTATACCCAGCGATATGAAAACTGGTTCGATCCCAAGCAGAAAAAATATCTGGCTGGGCATCCGGTGACGGGGCTGGACAAGGTGGGCAACAGCCGCAAGCGGGGCACCCTGATCCGCTTTTTGCCGGACGACACCGTGTTTGAGGAAACGGTATTCAACGGCGACACCGTGCGCCGAAGGCTCCGGGAGCTGGCGTATTTAAACCGGGGCCTCAAAATCTCCTTTACCGACGAACGGACGAAGGAGGAGGGCAAGGCGGAAGCGGAATACTGCTTCGCGGGCGGCATCGTGGACTATGTAAAATATCTGAACAAGGACAAAACGCCTCTCCACGACGAACCCATTTTCTTTGAGGGCAAGAAGGACGATATCATCTGCACCGCTGCCATCCAGTATACCGACGGGTACACGGAATCGGTATTCTCTTATGTGAACAATATTCCCACCGGCGAGGGGGGCACCCATGAAACGGGCTTCCGCGCCGCCTGGACAAAAGTATTAAACGATTACGCCCGGAAGATCGGCGCCCTGAAGGAAAAGGACAATAACCTGGCGGGGGAGGATTTCCGGGAAGGCATCACCGTGGTGCTGACCACCATGGTGAAAAATCCCCAGTTCGAGGGCCAGACCAAGGGCCGCCTGGGCAACACCGAGGTGCGTCCCGCGGTGGAAGCTATCGTGGGGGAGAAGCTGTATGAATTTCTGGAAAACCTGAAAAACCAGGAGCTGGCCCAGAAAATCATCGAAAAGGCAGTCAAGAGCGCCAAGGTGCGGGAGGCCACCCGGAAGGCCCGGAACCTGGCCCGGGCCAAGAATGAGCTGGAGGCCGCGCCTCTGGTGGGCAAGCTGTCCTCCTGCACGGGCCGGAAAGCGGCGGAGAACGAGCTGTTCATCGTGGAGGGCGACAGTGCCGGGGGCAGCGCCAAGCAGGGGCGCGACCGGCGGTTCCAGGCGATCCTTCCCCTTCGCGGAAAACCCCTGAACGCCGAAAAGAAGCGGCTGGATCAGGTGCTGAGCAACGAGGAATTCCGCTCCATCATCACCGCCCTGGGCACCGGCATCGCGGAGGACTTTGATCTGTCCTCTCTGAAATATTACAAGGTCATCATCCTGGCCGACGCCGATCAGGATGGGGCCCATATCCGCTCCATTCTGCTCACCTTCTTTTTCCGCTATATGCGGGAATTGGTGGCGGACGGCCACGTGTATATCGGCATGCCGCCCCTGTACGCGGTGAAAAAAAACAACGGCATTCAATACGCCTATGACGATAAAGAGCTCAAAAAGGTCACCGCGGGCCTCAAGGGCTATACCCTGCAGCGCTACAAGGGCCTGGGGGAAATGAACCCGGAGCAGCTTTGGGAAACCACCATGGACCCGGAGCACAGAAAGCTCATGCAGGTCACCATCGAGGACGCGGCCCAGGCCGACAGCCTGATCACCGTGCTCATGGGCGACAAGGTGGAACCCCGGCGGGAATATATCATCGAGCACGCCGAATTCAACAAGGCCGATCATTTTGACCGGCAGCTGGAAAAGAGCGGGCTGGTGTACGAAACCAAGGCCTCCATTGGATAAACCGCTTTTCCCCTGACGCCTGGGAAGGAGGGCCTTTGCATGAACCATTACAGCCCATTCCGTATTCTGGCCGATACCTGGCTGGCCAGGCTGGGCAGCGTTTTTGCCTGGTTCTGGCTGGTGCTGTGGACGCTGATCGGTATTGTGGGCCTGGACGACCTGATAAACGGCAGCGCCGGGGACACGGTGTCCCGGGTGATGCCCTTCGTCAGCTTCGGGTTTGCGGCGGCGAACGTTCCCCTGCTGCTGGCCGCCCGGAAAACGAAGCGATTGGTCAGGAATTTCCGGCTCTACTGCCCTGTGCTGGCCCATGAGCCGGACAAATCCCTTCCCCAGCTGGCGGCGGCGCTGAACCGGCCCCTTTCGGAAACGGAAAACCAGCTTTCTGAAATGTGCCGCCGGGGATACTTTAACGGCTATCTGGACCATCAGAAACAGCGGCTCGTTTTCCCTGATGTACAGCCCCAGGTTCATGTGCGTTCCTGCCCCGGCTGCGGGGCGAAAAACGCCATTGAAAAATCAGGCGAAATCTGCCGCTACTGCGGCTCGCCTTTGAACGTATAACCATCTGTTTGGAGGAATCCCCATGCCCAAGAAACCCCCGGAACAAATTCTGACCCCGGATATTATCCAAACCCCGCTGGAGGATGTGCTGCATCAGTCCATGATGCCCTACGCGGAGTATGTTATTTTGGAGCGCGCCATTCCCCGGGTGGAGGACGGCCTGAAGCCCGTGCAGCGGCGCATCCTGTTTACCATGCATGAGCTGGGATTGACGCCCGACAAGCCTCACCGCAAGTGCGCCCGCATCGTGGGCGACTGCCTGGGCAAATACCATCCCCATGGAGATTCCAGCGTGTACGACGCTTTGACCCGCATGGCCCAGCCCTATTCCTTGCGGGGCGTGATGGTGGACGGCCATGGCAACTTCGGTTCCATCGACGGTGACAGCGCCGCCGCCATGCGGTACACCGAAGCCCGCATGGCCCCCCTGGCCCTGGAAATGCTGCGGGACATCGAGAAGGACACCGTGCCTTTCCGGCTGAATTTTGATGATACTTTAAAGGAGCCGGACCTTTTGCCCGCCCGGTTCCCCAACCTTTTGGTCAACGGGGCCAGCGGCATCGCCGTGGGCCTGGCCACCAACATCCCGCCCCATAACCTGCGGGAAGTGACCGACGCGGTTTGCATGCAGATCGACGACCCGGACGTGAGCCTGGACAAGCTCATGACCGCCGTGCCGGGGCCGGACTTTCCCACCGGGGGCATCCTGCTGGATACGCCGGAAATTCGCGCCGCCTATGAAACGGGCCGGGGCAAGCTGAAGCTGCGGGCCAGGGGGCACATCGAGGACGGCAGCGCCGGGCGCAAGCTGATCGTGGTGGACGAGGTGCCCTATCAGGTGAACAAGGCCGCCATGCTTGAAAAGATCCTGCGCGTCAGCGAGGAGAAGAAGGGCATCCTGT
>CAMOUF010000021.1 GCA_946626395.1 uncultured Clostridia bacterium | reverse complement strand
TCCCGGCCATAGCTGTCCACGGCGGCCTTGTTCTTTTCGCCGTGGGTCAGGTTGCCCGCGCCGCCGATGCAGCCGTTCACACAGGCCATACCCTCGATGAAATTGGCGTCCAGTACATTTTTGCTCTTTTTTAACAACGCCGTGCGGCATTCCTCGATGCCGTCGCAGGCACAGGCCTTCAGCTGGAAGTCGTCCAGGTGTTGCTCCTTCAAGCCCTCGGCTACGGCGTCAGACAAGCCGCCGCTGCGGGCGAAGATGCGACCGAAGTAGCTGGCGTTGTCCAGCACATCCTCGGGCAGGGCGGTGATGTCGATATCCCGGCTATCCAGCAGCGCCTGCAATTCCTCAAAGGTGATGGCGGCGTCCACATAGGGCTTCACATCATCGAGCTGCACCTCCGCCTTTTTCGCGGTACAGGGGCCGATGAACACGATTCTCACGTTCTCCTCGTGCTCCTTGATATATTTGGCGATGGTGGCCATGGGCGACAGATTATGAGAGATGTAGGGCACAAGCGCCGGAAATGCTGTTTTAACATAGCGCACGAAGGCTGGGCAGCAGGAAGAGGTAAGGAAACCTTTTTCGGTCAATTCCTTGGATTCCGCCTGGGCCACCATATCCGCGCCCAGAGCGGCCTCCACCACGGTGTAGAAGCCCAGTTCCTTAATGCCGGTGATTGCCTGGCCCAGCTTGGCGTAATTGAGCTGGCTGCCAATGGCGGGTGCTACCAGGGCGTATACCTTGTATTTTGTATTACCCTGGCTTTTTTTCAACATGTCGATCACGTTAATGATGAAGGAGCGGTCGCTGATCGCGCCGAAGGGGCACTGGTATACGCATGCGCCGCACTGGATGCACTTCTTGTCGTCGATGCAGGCGGCGTTCTCCTCGTTGATGGAGATCGCCTTGATTTTGCAGGCGTTCTGGCAGGGGCGCTTCCGGTTCACAATCGCGCTGTAGGGGCACACCTTGGCGCACTGGCCGCATTCCACGCATTTGGTCTTGTCGATGTGCGCCTCATGCCTGTAGTCGAAGGAGATCGCGCCGCGCTTGCATACGTCCTCGCACCGGTGGGCCAGACAGCCCCGGCAGGAATCCGTCACCTGGTACCCGATGGCCGGGCAGTCGTCGCACGCAATATCAATGACCTGGATGATGTTCCCGCTGTTTCCGCCGCCCATTGCCAGCTTGACGCGCTCCGCCAGGATCGCCCTTTCCTTGTAGACGCAGCAGCGCATGGTGGGTGTTTTGCCGGGCACGATCGTTTTGGGAATATCCATCGCGTTCTGCAGCAGTGTGTCGTTCCAGGCCTGCCGGGCGACCTCCCGCAGCACCTTGTATTTCAGGTGCTGTACCTTGGTATCGAATTTACGCATAATGACTCCTTAAAAATAACTCACTTTGATACGCTTGCCCATCTTTTTCAGTGCTTCCGACAGTTCTTGCACCAGGTTCATTTTAATATTGAAGTTGATGGGCAGGTTGGGGTTTTGATGGGCAGGGTTAATTGCCTTGCCTACGTAGAAGTTAATGTCCGTGGCTTCCTCGAACAGCAGGCGGCTGATGAGGGACGCGCCGTCCTGGCCGAAGCTCCATTCCTCGTAGCGCCTGTTTTCCCCGATATAGTCCTTGGCGTATTCGACGACCCGGTTGACGGTGATCACGCCTTCGGTCACCAGGTCAACCCCTTCCAGGTAAGCGATCGGCGGGATATCCCCCGTAAAATCCAGCGACGCGCGCAAAGGCTTGTTCAGCCATTTGGCGGCGATGGAAGACGTGGTGCCCCCGCAGATGATATGCTTGCCCTCCTTGGCGAAGAACAGGTTCATCATCCGGTCGCCGTCATCCCGGTTGCTGGGCGGGCCGAAAAGCATGTTCATCGGCACCCGCTTCCGCACGCGCACCACGCAGGCGGTCGCGTCATCCCCGGGCTCCCCGCCGTAGAGCTTGTTGCACTCGTCCACCAGCAGGGTGGACAGGTTCTTCGCCGTGTATCCGCACAGGCTCATGGCTTCCATGAATTTGATGATGTCTTCCCGCTTCCAGCCAAAATTGTACGCCATCCCGATGCCGGCATGGGGGCAGCCGTCGCTCATGGCAATGAATACGTCGTCCTCCTGCAGCCGGATCATGGAACGGAAGATCTGCTTGCCGCCGATGGTGGTTTCCGTACGCGGATATTCCCAGTTTTCACCGTTGCGCAGCACAATCACCTGGGGATTGTCGTACTGGATCAGTTCCGCTGTCTGGTTGCGGATCAGGCGGATGATGGTGAAGGTGGAATAGGCCACGCCGCGCACCGAGCAAACCGGCAGCGTGGCGGCAATGGTTTCCACGCATTCCTCGATCGACAGCCCGGCAGCCAGCATGGTGGAAATAATTTTACTGGTCAGGGTGGAGAGGATGCTGGCCTTCACGCCGCTGCCCAGCCCGTCTGCCAGCACGATAACCGTGGAGCCGTCTTCCTGCTCCACGACCTCCACGTGGTCACCGCAGAGCTGTTCGCCCGCGTGATTGATGCTTTTATAGCCGATATCACAGGTCAGATCATTCATTGGTAATGGACTCCTTCAGCTTGGACAGGGCAATTTTGGTTTCGGCAGCGGTTTCACCCAGCAGGCTCGCAATTTCCTGCACAATGCGCATCTGCTTGTCCACTACCTTGTCGGCCACTTCCACCGTCTGACGGCTGATTTCCTCCCGCTGCCGGCGGGCCTCCTCTTCCTCGCTCACGTCCCGCATGATGCACAGCAGCATCCGCCCGTCTTCGGCAGGCACGATCGTCTGCTGGATACTGCAGCCGTATTCCGCCAGGTAACTCCGCTGGTGGAAAATACCCCGGCCGGTGGTCTTCACCTTCATGAACGGCGCGGGATCCAGGATCCGCACCACCTGGTCCCCCAGCACAGCGCTTTCGGAACGCAGGTTCAGGATCTTCAGGGCCGCGGGGTTGATCTGCTGCACCTCCAGCTGGTCGTTCAGCATGATGATGCCGTTCGGGCTGTTGCGGGCGATGGTATCGTTGACGTTCTCCGCCTTTTCCATCAGGTATGGCAGGCACATGGAGATTTCCGCCTTGCCCTGGTAGATGGCGATCGCTTTCTCCCGGCAGGAATTGTATCCGCAGGAGCCGCAGTTCAGTTCCTGGCTGGGTTTGAATTTGCCCATCTCCCGCAGGATCTCCCGGATCTCGTCCTCGGTGGGTACGGCCGCGCGCTGTTCGATGGGTTCGAAGTGCTTGCGCAGCTGCCGGATCTCCGGCTGTCCGATCTCGAAGTCCTTGTCCCCCGCGTACCGGGATACGGCCAGGTAGTCCTTCAGCGGGCTGCGGCCGTACTTCTCCATGACCGGGCCCCCGGCGCAGCTGCCCGCGCAGGCGCTCATTTCTATGAAGCAGTGGTGGATGTTTCCCCGCTCGATCTCCTTCAGGGCTTCGATGCAGTTTTCCACCCCGTCCAGCGCCAGGTAGGTATATCCCGGCGCGTCCTGGGCCATCGTTTTCAGGATACCGCCCGTCGTCGGGAAGAACCGGGCCAGGCTGTGTTCGTCCGGGCTTTTTTCCTTCCGGATCTCCACCCCTTCTTTTTTCAGCCAGTTGGTCAGTTCCTCATACGTCAGTACCGCGTCCACGATGCCTTCGTAGTATTCGGCTTCGTCCTTCTTGGCCACGCAGGGCCCGATGAACACGGTCTTCGCGTTGGGAATGCGCCGTTTGATATCCTCGCAGTGCGCCTGCATGGGCGACAGCACGTCCGCCAGGTACGGGAGCACCCGGGGGAAATACTTCTGGATCAGCAGGTTGACCGAATGGCAGCAGGAGGAGATGACCACGTCCCGGTCCTCCTCCTTCAGGATGCGGTCATATTCCCGCTTGACCAGCGTCGCGCCCAGCGCGGTTTCCTCCGCATCGTAAAAGCCCAGCTTTTTCAGGGCCTCCCGCATGGCCTCAATGCCCACGCCGTCATAGTTCGCCACGAAGGATGGGGCCAGGGAGACCACCACCGGATCGCCACTCTGGATCAGGACCCTGACCTTTTCAGTCTCGTCCACGATCTCCTTGGCATTCTGGGGACACACGACGAAGCAGTGCCCGCACAGGATGCACTCGTTGCCGATGATATGCGCCTGGCTGCCGGAAAACCGGATGGACTTTACAGGGCAGTGGCGGATGCACTTGTAGCAGTTTTTGCAGTTGGATTTCTTCAGCGTCAGACAGTTCGGCATTGCTTACACCTTTGCTTTGATTTCTTTTTCGAAGAAGGAAGAAACGGTTTCCGGGGACACGGAATGGAATTCCCCGTCCACCGTGACGCACACGCCCTGCTGGCATTTGCCCATGCAGAAGGTGCCGCCCAGTTCGATTTTGTCGTTCAGGTTTTCTTTGGCGATCAGGTCCTGCAGCTGTTCCACCACAGAACGGGAACCTTTGATATGGCAGGAGGAACCGATACAAACTGTTACTTTCATGCGCTTTATCTCCTTTATTTATTGCAACCTGTCCGGAAAAAGGGGAGCAATGCTCCCCGCGCCGGAATGATTAATGATACTCCACTACATTAGCCCAGGAGAGCAGGAATTCCC
>CAMOUF010000020.1 GCA_946626395.1 uncultured Clostridia bacterium | reverse complement strand
CATATCGCCCAAGAGCTTCCGGAGCTGGTGATCGAGAACTGCTCCTCCGGCGGCCACCGGCTGGAGCCCTCCATGATGTCCCTGGTCTCCCAGGCCAGCTTCTCCGACGCCCACGAAGCGCTTGCCATTCCGCTGATCGCGGCGAACCTGCACAGGCTGATCCGTCCGGAGCAGTCCCAGATCTGGGCGGTGCTTCGCGCGGACGCGGACGAGCACCGGATCAACTTTGTGCTGACCTCCGCCTTCCTGGGCCGGCTCTGCCTGTCCGGGGATGTGGATCAGCTGCCGCAGGAACGTTGGCAGCAGGCGCTGGACGCCATTGCGCTGTATGCCCAGGTGCGGCATATCATCCGGAACGGATTCACGGATGTGATCGAATCCACGGTACAGGATTATTCCAAGCCGAAGGGCTTTCAGATCGTGCGGCGGACGCTGGGAGACGAAGCGCTGTTGGTCGTTCATACCTATGCGGGCGGCGCGAATCCCCCGGTATCAAAATGGATGGCGGGATACAGGGAAATCAAGCGCTTCGGTTCTCCGCTGGATGGCGAGCTTCGTGGCGCGGTAATCTGGTGCAGAAAGTAAGGCATCCAAATGGACTATAGACTATAATAACCCCGAGAGAAATTGAAAAGAATGAAATGAGGAAGGATGGCATGAAACGGCGTGCGGTTTGGATGATCTTGCTGGCGCTTTTGCTGCTGCCCGCGCTCGGGCAGGCGGAAACGCGGCTGATGGTGGTGTCCGATCTGCATTATCTGGCCAAGGAATTGTACCAGGGCAGCGAATTGTTTCTCCGGGCCCTGCGGGCGGGGGACGGGAAAATCAGCCAGTACGGTGAAGAACTGATGGACGCGCTGGAGGCGGAGGCGCTGCACCAGCGGCCCGATGCCCTGATCGTCACCGGCGATCTGTCCTTTAACGGCGAAAAAGCCAGCCATGAAGCGCTGGCGGAAAGATTCGCGCGGATCGAGGCAGGTGGCACGCCGGTGTACGTGATCCCCGGCAATCACGACATCAACGTGCTGTCCTCCGTTGCCTACGAAGAAAACGCCTGGCGATATACAAAGAGCGTGACGGAGGAAGAATTTGCCTCCATCTACCGGGATTTTATGTGTCCAGCGGAGGGAGAGGGCGCCAACCTTTCCTATCATGTGGCGCTCTCGGACCGGCTGTGGCTGGCCTTGGCCGACGTGGCCTATTATCAGGGGTCAGCCCAGGTGTTCGGCCTTTTCACCCCGGCTCATCGGGATTGGCTGGAGCTGGTTTTGCGGGACGCGAACGCAGCCGGGGCGCAGGTGATCACCTGCACCCACCACAGTCTGGTGGCCCATACCTCCTTCAGCCGGGAAAGCTTTTTGATGCTGAACGATACCGTGATGGCAGACCTTTTGCGATCCCACGGAGCGAAGCTGAACCTGTCCGGGCATCTGCACATCCAGCACATCGCGGCGTCGGAAGGCTTATATGACGCGGCCACGGGGGCGTTTTGCATGTCTCCCCATCGCTATGCCCTGGTGACGGCGGCGGAGGATGGAACGATCACCTACGAGACCAGGCAGCTGTGCGACGAACATTTGCCGGATGGATTCCAGGAAATGAGCCGCGCCTGGTTTGCCGACATTACCACAGAAAAAAACCGCGCCGCCCTGGCAGATCAGATGATCCCTCCCGAGGCGCTCCAGGATATGCTGGATTTTTCCGCCCGCTTCAATGCAGCCTATTTTTCCGGCGTCTATCGCAGCGCTGATCCCGCCTGGCGGCAGGACCCGGGGTATATGGCCTGGATGGAATACGGGGAAAACACCTTCGGCGCGTACTTGAAGCTGGTCATGGACGAACCAAGCGGCGAAAACCTATATTTGGAAATCAAGCCGTCAACGAGCACTGACGAATCAACATGAGGGACGAAGACGATCAAGGAGGCTGGAGTGTTCTTCCGGCTCGATAAGGCCATGTGCACGGAGAAATAAGGCCATTTGTCACGGTGATTTAGGGCCACCGTCATGGAGCGGAAGGTCACTCAATAAGCGGGGGCTCTGTCCCCGTCCCCCAGCGTTTATGCTTTGGTTTTGCCAAGGGAGTGATCAATTTCTGCTGCATCCGCCATCCATTTTTCCTTCCTTCAGCACCACCACCGCGTCCGCGTCATACTTGCGGGCAATGATATGCGCCGCCTTCCGGTTGGCCACGGTGTCAAAAATGATGGAGAAATCATAGTCCGGCGGGTAAAGTTCCGCCGCTGGCACCAGCAGCCTGAGCCGGTTGTGGCGTACAGTTATTTTTTCTCCTTGCAGCTGAATGATCACATTCCCGTCATCGTCCGCCCCGCGGTACACGATGGCGGTCTTTTTTTCGGGCAGCAGCTGCACGCTGTCGCCCATGGTGAAGCGCTCGTAGCTGCCTTCCTTTTTCACTTCCAGGCGCATCAGGCGGCTGGCGGGTATGCGCATGGGGCGGTGACGCCCGGTTTCAGCCTTCGCATCAGGGCCGTGCTCCGCCACCTGCCGCGCCCGGGCCAGCAAGCCTTCGTCCATCCCCAGGCGGCGGGCGATTTCAATGGCGCAGCTTTCGCCGCTCATGCCCAGCTCCAGCCGGTACAGGGGCATCAGCGATTCCCGGTCAAAGGCCATCCGCGCGGAAACAACGCCTGCGGTCTGTTCCGCCCACTGCTTGATCTGGGGATCGTGGGTGGTGACCAGGAAGAAACAGCCGCGCCGCACCAGTTCTTCCAGGATCGCCGCCGCCAGGCCGGAACCCTCCAAGGGGTCGGTGCCGCTGCCCAGTTCGTCCAGCAGCACCAGACTGTCCCGGCTGCACGATTGCAAAATACGGATCACATTGGTCATGTGGCCGGAAAAGGTGGACAGATTCTGGCTGATAGACTGGCTGTCGCCAATGTCGCACAGCACATGATCCATCATCCCAATCACGGTTCCCTCTCCGCAGGGTATATGCAGGCCGCTCTGGGCCATCAGGGTCAGCAGACCCACCGTTTTCAGGCACACCGTTTTGCCGCCGGTGTTCGGCCCGGTGACGGCAATGGCCGTATCCGGCAGGGCCATTTCCAGGTTCAGCGGCACGCAGGCCGTTGGACTCAGCAGCGGATGCCGGGCCTGCACCAGGCGGATGCGTCTTTCCCCGGTGATTGCCACGGGTCGGGCATCCATCTCCGCACTCAGCTTTGCCCGGGCAAACAGCGCGTCCAAGTCCGTCATCACGCGGATAGAGGCGCGCAGCGCCGGTTCCTCCCCCGCCACCCGGTCGCTGAGGGTCCAGAGAATGCGGCGCTCCTCGGTGTCAATTTCCACCAAAAGCCCTTCCAGCGTCTGGCGCAAAGCCTGCACCGCCGTGGGCTCCATGAACACGGTGTTTCCCTTGGCGGATGCGTCCACCGCGCGGCCGGGGAAGGCGCTTTGGAAGCGCTTCTGCACCGGCAGCACGAAGGCTCCGTTCCGTTGGGTGATATAGCTGTCCGCCAGCTTTTGCTTCTGATGCAGCAGCACCTGGTTCAGTTTTTCCCGAATCTCCTGCTCGGCGCGTTCCCGCTGCCTGCGCAGATTGCGCAGCGTGGGCGAAGCATCGTCCAGAATCGCATCCTCGCGGACGCTTTCATCGATCTCCTCCTCCAATGCTCGCAAGTCCGGCAGCTCCGTCTGCCAGGAGGCGATACCGGCGCTGAACATTTTCGCGCCTTGCAGATATTGCCGCATCCGGCGCACCGTCACGCAAAACCGCGCAATGCCGCTCAGCTGCTCCGGCAGCAGCATCCCGCCCTGGGCCGATTCGGTCAGGCTCTTTTCTACTTCCTCCATATCCGCCAACGGCGGGGAACCCGCGTTTTTCATCACATGCAGGGCGGCGGTGGTTTCCTCCATGCGGGCTTTGCACAGCCCTTCGTTCATGATCGGCGCGGTGTCCGCCAGCTTTTTCCGTGCCAGGGGTGATACAGCGTGCGCCTGCAGGCGTTCAATGATCTTGTCAAAATCCAATGTCAGCATATCCTGTGTCATGTTGATCCCTCTTTTTTTATTTTTATATCGACATGAACAAGGATCGGGGAATGCGGGTGAAAAAGGGCAAACAAAAAAGTGCCCGGTATCGTTCAGCACCGCGCCATGGCATCAGCAAACAAGCGGTCATGTCACCGCGTTTTTCGATCTGCCATGTTCCCCGTTACTGAACCGATTCCAAACACTACCTCCGCAGGATTGCCCGCTCTTGGCAGGATCTCTGCACACAAGATTGTACCATCCCAGGAAGAGATTGTCAATCACGAATTGATGGTAGCCCAGGGTGACCGCTTATTACGATATTGCGAACAATTTATTATGGCATTTAATTTTTTCGTAATATTATCGCAATAATAATGTCCCGGGAGATTTGGTTTTTCGTATCCTTTATACGCCTTTCTCGGAAGGGGGTCTGGGGGAAACCGCTCTTTGGGCACCAAAGAGCGGTTTCCCCCAGTAAACATTTTTCGTAAACGATTGCCCTGGATGGTAGCTCACAGCATGCTGAACCATTTGGAAGAAATTGCGCGGAATCAAAATAGCCATACATTTCATAGATCGTCAATTTGTTTTCTGGTTGTATAAATAAAAACGCCCCCTGCTCTCATTTGAAAGCAGAGGGTTTCATATGATCTGAAAGCTGCGTCGCGCAGCTGTGATGCGTTTTCACTTAGTTAAAAGTTCTTGTCGCCGTAGAATGCGCCGCCGAAGATTCCGCTGCCGCCGCCGATGCACGTACCGATCGCACAGCCCACCGGGCCGCCGATGCAGCCGATCAGACCACCGACCACCGCGCCAGCGCCCATTCCGGCAAACATACCCTTGACGGCACCCAGGAAATCACCGCCGTTCACAGTGTCCAGCTGCTCCGCGGGCATTTCATAATCTTCGCCGGCCTGCTTGAGCTCCTCGGTGGTAAAGTCCAGGCCCATTTCCTTGGCGGCGGCCAGGCCGTCTTCGGTGTTCAGGGCAGCGAACTTGTTCCGCAGTTCTTCGTTTTCCAGCATCTTGTTGATAAATTCCTTCGCATGATTCATAGCCATTGTATTTTCCTCCTGAGCGCTCTGCGCTTCTGTCATTTTTCTTTCTTTTATTTTTCGTCCCGGTGTTTTCCCCGGAACACTGATT
>CAMOUF010000019.1 GCA_946626395.1 uncultured Clostridia bacterium | reverse complement strand
TGTCATGCTCTTGCAGGAAAGCGAAGAGAGAAGCCTTTTCCTTGAAGTCTTTTTAGCCCGATTTGCCCTGTGCGCCGGGATGCCAGTCCCAGCGTTGCTTTTCCCGCAGATCGTAATAGGCGAAAAGCACCTCATAAAGCGGAAAATTTCCAGGGCTTTCCAGCTTTTCATGGTCGCTGATTATTTCCTTCAATTCCCTCAGCCAATCCAGCATGGATTTCAGCTTGCGCTGGATTGCGGAGAACAGGTTATTGATTTGCTTCACAGCATCGTTGTGATTGCCAAGCTCGGTGCGGATGCCCTGCTTTTCCAAAGCAAAAGCGGCTGGGCCAAGATGCGCTTGGGGTGCCATCTCAATGCCTTGCCGCTCGTATGATCGCATATCAACCCTTCCCATCCTGCGGATTCCGGATGTGGAAAATAGGTTGACAACCGCCGCAAAAACCAATACAATGAAAAAGGAACAGCCTGTATTTTAAGTGAATACCCGCGATAGATAAGCCTTGGAGGAAACCATTATGAAGCCGATGGCGCTGAATGATCTGTGGACGGTAAAGCATCTCAACGAGGAAGGGGAGGGAATCCCCGTTTCGATCCCGGACGACGCGATGCTGCGGGAAAAGCGGACGGAAGACGCCCTGGGCGGCCTGAACGTGAGCTGGTTTGAGGGCGCGGATTATCTGTACGAACGAAAGCTGACGCTGACCGCCGAGGAAGCCGCCCGCCATATGGTGCTGGAATTTGAAGGCGTATACCGCCGGGCGGAGGTGGCCGTGAACGGCGTGAAGGCCGCCGAGCGGCCCTATGGCTATACGAACTTTTATGTGGAGCTGGATGGCCTGGTACAGGAAGGGGAAAACCTGATCCAGGTCACCGTCCGCAACGCCGACCAGCCCAATTCCCGCTGGTACTCCGGCGCTGGCATTTACCGGCCCGTGACCTTATGGACCGCTGAATTGGGCGGCTATATTCCAGTCAACGGCGTAAAGATCCGCACCGTGAGCCTCTCCCCCGCCCTGGTGGAGGTTCGGGTGGCGGCCAGCGGCAAAGGCCCGGTGAGCATTCAGATTTTAGACGGGGATCAGGAAGTGGCCCGGGCGGAGGGCGAAGAGCGCTCCTTCTGCCTGGAAATCCCCGACGCGGCGCCATGGAGCCCCGACAGCCCCCACCTGTACACTGCCCGCGTCACCTACGGCGGCGACGAAGCCGTCGAGACGTTCGGCGTCCGCACCCTGTCCTGGGGCCGGGACGGCTTCCGGCTCAACGGCGAAAGAGTCATCCTGCGGGGGGCCTGCATCCACCACGACAACGGGCTGCTGGGGGCGAAAACCTATCCCGACGCCGAGGAGCGCCGGGTGCGCCTGCTGCTGGAAAACGGCTACAACGCCATCCGCAGCGCCCACAACCCCATTTCCAAGGCCCTGCTGGACGCCTGCGACCGTCTGGGCTGCCTGGTGATGGACGAGTATATCGACCACTGGTATATCCACAAAACCCAGTACGACTATGTGGATTATTTCGACGCCTGGTGGAAACAGGACTTAACGGATATGGTGGATAAGGATTACAACCACCCCTGCGTGGTGCTTTATTCCACCGGCAACGAGGTGGCGGAAACCGCCAAGGAAAAGGGCATTCAGCTGACGAAGGAGCTGACGGAATTCCTTCATGGACTGGACAATACCCGGCCCGTGACCTGCGGCATCAATATTTTCTTTAACTTCCTCAACGCCATCGGCTTCGGCCAGTATTCCGACGAGAAGGCGAAGAAGGAAGCGGAGCGCAACGCCCGGGCCAAGGCCGAGGGCAAAAAAACCAAGGAGCGCGCCACCGGCTCCAAATTCTTTAACGATCTGGCAGGCATCCTGGGCGCGGATTTCATGAAAATCGGCGCCACCCTCCACGGCAGCGACGTGCACACCCGGGACGCCTTCGCCAACATGGATATCGCGGGCTACAACTACGGCGAAAAGCGCTATCAGAAGGACCTGAAAAAATATCCCCAGCGGCTGATTTTGGGCTCTGAAACCTTCTGCTTCGACGCCTACAAATTCTGGAACCTGGCCATCCGGGAGCCCCGCCTCATCGGCGATTTCGTGTGGTCGGGCATGGATTACCTGGGCGAAGTGGGCATCGGGGCCTGGGAATACGCCGATTACGCGCCCCGGTTTGACAACGGCCTGGGCTGGATCAGCGCGGGCAGCGGCCGCATCGACCTGACTGGCAAGCCCCTGGGCGAAGCGCTGTATACCCGGGTGGCCTTCAACCTGGATAAGGGCCCCTATATCGCCGTGCGCCCCCTGAACCACGAAGGCAAGCATTCCCCTTCCGCCTGGAAAATGACCAACGCCATGCCCTCCTGGAGCTGGCGGGGCTATGAAAAAAAGAAGGCGTACGTGGAAGTGTACGCCCGGGCGGCCAAGGTGGAGCTGCTGGTCAACGGGAAATCCAGGGGTGTGAAAAAGAGCCGGAACAACTGCGTGTTCACCTTTAAAACGCCCTATGAAAACGGCACCGTGGAGGCTGTGGCCTATAACGGCCAGGACCAGGAAATCGGCCGCCGCAGCCTGACCACCGCCGGGGAGGAAACCTGCCTGCGGGCCGTGCCGGAAGCGCAATTCGTCAAGCCCGGCCGCCTGCTCTATATCCGCCTGCAATACACCGATGGCCGGGGCATCGTGAAGCCCACGGAGCGCCACGAGATTCAGGTCAGCGTCACCGGGGGCCGCCTGCTGGGCCTGGGCTCCGGCTGTCCCTTCTATCCCCGCAGCTATCTTGAATCCACCTCCGACACCTATTACGGCGAAGCCATGGCCATTGTGGAGGCCGACGCGGACGCCGGGGAGCTGACCCTTCACGCCGCCGACGGAACGCTGACGGCAGATGTTTCCATGCCCATTGCCGAGGAAGCGCCGGAAATCCAGCCGGAGGAAGAAGCGGCGGAAGAAATGCCGGAAGCGGCGCTTGAAGAAGAAGCGTCCGCGGAAGAAGAACCTGTGGAGGATTGGCCCGAAGCTGTTCCGGAACAGGAAGCGGCCATAGAAGAAGAACCGGCGGAGGAGATGCCCGGGGCCGCTCCCGAGGAAGAAGCTGCTGAGGACTTCCCCAAAGCCGTTCCGGAAGAGGAACTCACCGGAGAAGAAGCAGCCGAGGATTTAGCCGAAGCTGTTCCGGAAGAAGCGCCCATCGAGGAAGAAGCTGCTGAGGATAGAATAGCGCCTGTGCCCGGGGAGGAAGAAGCGATTCCGGTTTCCAATGAAAAGGAGACAGAAGAATAAGGGTTCAATGCTGCGTGATGCTACTTTTCCTTCTCTCACACCGCCGGACATGCCGTTTGGCATCCGGCGGTGTAATTTATGTAATACTATTCTTCTTTTAAAATCTTCACATCTTTGGGCGTCTTTTCCGTTCTGGCTGTGCTTCTCTCCGGTCAACGTAGCGATGCTACGCCTTCCTTCGTTCAGCTTTGCCAGAACGAAAAATCCATCCCAAATCTGATAAGATTTTAAAACGCGAACAGTATAAAAAAACGCCGTTCTTTTGAAACGGCGCTGGGAACATGGCCCGCGAAGCGGCCCCTATGGCGATGGCTCCTGGCCTTGGTTCAGCTGGCAGGCCGGATCGTGCCGTTCACCACATCCTCGGGCCAGAAAAAGCGCACGGTGCCATCCTCGTACTGCACCGCAATGCGATTGTAAACCGGCAGATTTACCACGGTTCCTTCCCCAAAGCTGGTAACGACCTTTTGTCCGCGCATAAATAACGGCATGTCTGTTTCCTCCATGCTCCGCCTGCTCAGCGGATTATTTTTTTCGCACAGGAGGCATTTTACCACACACCCCCGGGGCAGACAATGGAGAAAACGGGCGGCGAACCCCCATGCTTCCGGTCAAAACCAGGCGAGGACAGGCTCGGCGGCTGCTTATTACATTTTTGTTACAATTCAGGCTTTCCCCCCGGGAAACGGCCTGCATTTTACCCGGGCAGGAAGGACGCGTGATCTGTTTTCAGGCGTATACAAACCCTGGAAAAAATGATATGATAGGATCAGATAAAAGCGTATGATCCAGGAGGTTTCCCACTGTGAAAAAAACACTGCCATTGGACAGCATGCGCGTTTCCTTTGACCTGGATGAAGTGCTGTTCGTGTCGCCGAGCACCCATTTGACGGAGCCGCCGCCGCCCTTTCCCCTGAACAATTTCTTCCAGGAGCGGCTTCGGCTGGGCACACCGGAACTGATTCATGAATTACAGGCCATGCCATGCGAAGTATGGGTATATACCTCCTCCTTCCGTTCGGAGTGGTATATCAAAACGCTGTTCAGCCTCTACGGCGTTCGCTTCGACCAGATCGTGAACGGAAACAGGCATCTGCGGGAAGTGCAGAAGGACAACAAGACCATTCTGCCCCAGAAGCTGCCCAACCATTACCGGATTTCCCTGCACGTGGACGACGAAACCGTCATTTGCGCGCTGGGCAAGGAATACGGTTTTGAGACCTACCATTTGGACGCCCAGGACGATGATTGGAAAGAGAAGATCATCCAGCGGGTGAAACAGATTCGCAAAATGAAATTGGAAAAATCATCAAGAAAAGCCTGATTGATACTGTTCGCGTTCTAAAATCATAACAGCCATGACGCAAAGGAAAACGACGAAGCAGGGGCCTCTGCGATCCGCAGCCTCAATCGTCGCAAGTCCGCTTGATGCGGACATTGCTCGTTTCGGCTGATCTCACCGCCGATGAGATTCCCGCCACAGGCGGTCAT
>CAMOUF010000018.1 GCA_946626395.1 uncultured Clostridia bacterium | reverse complement strand
CGATGCGGTGATAACGCAGCTTGTCCATGTTGAATTCGCTGCCCACGCCACATCCGAAGGCGGTGATCATGTTCTTGATTTCCTGGTTGATTAAGATCTTGTCCAGCCGCGCCTTTTCCACGTTCAGGATCTTGCCGCGCAGGGGCAGGATGGCCTGATAATGCCGGTCGCGCCCCGTCTTGGCGCTGCCGCCGGCGGAGTCGCCCTCCACGATAAAGATTTCGCACTTGGCAGGATCCCGCTCCGTGCAGTCGGCCAGCTTGCCGGGCAGGGAGGCGGACTCCAGCACCGTCTTGCGCCGGGTCAGGTCCCGGGCCTTGCGGGCGGCTTCCCGGGCCCGGGCCGCGCCCAGGCACCGCTCCAGGATGATCTTGGCTTCCGTGGGATGCTCCTCCAGGAAGGTGTTCAGCCCTTCTGACACCAGCCCGTCCACGATGGGGCGCACCTCGCTGTTGCCCAGCTTGGATTTGGTCTGGCCCTCGAACTGGGGCTCGTGCATCTTCACGGAAATGACCGCCGCCAGGCTTTCCCGGGTGTCCTCGCCCTTTAAATTGGCGTCGGCTTCCTTGAGAATTTTATAGCGCCTGCCGTAATCGTTGATGGCTCTTGTCAATGCGGTCTGGAAGCCCATCAGATGGGTGCCGCCCTCGGGGGTGTGGATGTTGTTGGCGAAGGTGTAAATATTTTCGGCGTAGCTGTCGTTGTACTGCATGGCCACTTCCACGGATACGCCGTTCTTCACGCCTTCCACGTAAATGGGCTCGGGGAAGAGCACTTCTTTGTTTTTATTCAGGTATTTCACAAACTCCCGGATGCCGCCTTCGTAGTGGAAGGTGCGCTCCAGGGGCTGGTCCTCGGGCCGCTCGTCCCGAAGCACGATCTTGATGCCCTTGTTCAGGAAGGCCATTTCCCGGATGCGGGCCTTGAGCACGTCAAAGGAAAAATCAATGCCGGGGTCAAACACGCCCTCGGGATTCTCAGCGGAGCGGATGTCGGGCCAGAACTGCACCGTGGTGCCCGTTTCCTGGGTTTCGCCGATGACGCGCAGATCGTATTCGATCTTGCCGATATTGTATTCCTGCTCGTAGATTTTGCCGTCCTGGCGCACCTCTACCCGCATGTGGCGGGACAGCGCGTTCACGACCGAAGCGCCCACGCCGTGGAGCCCGCCGGATACCTTGTATCCTTCGCCGCCGAACTTGCCCCCCGCGTGGAGCACCGTCAGGCACACCTCCACCGCGGGCCGCTTCATCTTGGGATGAATGCCCACCGGGAAGCCGCGGCCGTTGTCCTTTACGGACACGGAGCCGTCCTTGCGCAGTGTCACATAGATTTCCGTGCAAAAGCCCGCAAGCGCCTCGTCGATGGCGTTGTCCACGATTTCGTACACGCAGTGGTGCAATCCCCGGGCATCGGTGGAGCCGATGTACATACCGGGGCGCTTGCGAACCGCTTCCAGCCCCTCCAATACCTGGATCTGCGTTTCGTCGTAATGGGCGGAGCCCTGCATTTCTTCTCTCAGTTCGTTTTCGTTGTTTTCCATTTCAGGCGTCATAATATCCTCCCCAACGGTTTCTCTGTTGGCGATCGCAAAATAATCTGTCACCCTGTAATTATACCACAAAACCGCAGAAAAAGGAAGAGTTTCTTCATATATATTGCCTGCGGAAATGGAGAAAACAGGCTGAATCATTCCGTTTCCTCCATGGGCGAATTGGAAAGAATTCGTGAACAAAAAAAGGCCCCGTTTCCGGGACGAAAAAAACGGATTCCCGGGCAGGAATCCGCTTAAAAAACATGAGGAAAAAATCAGGGAACCATCGCTTCGCCGTCCAATTCCGCCTGGGTGATCACCCCTCTGTCCAGGGCGTTTTTCTTGAGCTCGTCATACAGCCCCGCCATGGACAGGCGTTCATAGGGCCCCGCGAACACCACGGTGAGAATGCCGAAGGTCAGCGCCCCCAGCAGATTCCAGCCCAGGAAGCTCAGGCCCATCACGAAAATATCCATCTTGTAGCCGTCCGTCATGCGCATGGACAATTTCAGCGCGTACCGGGGGTCCACGTTGGGGCATTCCGCCAGAATATAGGGCTGCATGGAATAGGCGATAGCTTTGATGAGCCCGGGAATCACCAGCAGCAGGGACCATAAAAATACCCACAGCGTCTGCCACAGCATGCCGATCAGGCGGCGCAGGTAATCGGAAAACAGGGTGTTGAACCAGTCGTTCACCGTCAGCTTCTGCCCCCGGTAAAGCCCCAGGAAAAACCCGGCGGCGGACACCACGAACATGGGGGAGAGGAAGAGGCTGACGATGTTGATGCTGTAGCTGGTGCGCACCGTGGTCTGGTCGTTCATCGGGTGGGTGGTGTTATAACGCAGGGTGAAAGCGTTCACCAGCACCGTGAAAACCAGCACCAGCAGAAAAACCACGATGGCCGGGTTCCGGTTTTCCCGGAGGCGTTCCTTCGCCTCCTGCTTGATCTGGACCCGGTCGTACATTTGATAGGCCAAATTGATTTCCTCCTTGCGTTTGAAAAAACACTACGGTTTCATCAGCGTGTTTTTCAGGCTTTCAAAATCCCGAAACCGCCAGGGGGTGGGGTAATCGGGGTAATAGTTTTCCGGGTCGAACAGCGCCCCATCCATGCCCGCGTTCTTTCCCGCGTTCAGGTCAATGTCCCGGTCCCCGATCATCACGCACTGGGAAAGGGGCAGGCCGTGCTTGCTCACCAGGTAGTTCAGCGCGTCCGGGGCGGGCTTAGTGGGGAAGCCGTCCAGGCTGGTTACAAAGTCTGAAAACAGGCCGTCCAGCCCATCGTAGCGCAGCCAGCGCATCAGGCTTTCGCCCCGGTGGGTGTAGATGTAATTGCTCCCCCCGATGCGAAGAGCAGCTTCCAGGGCTTCTCTGGCCCCGGGATAGGGGCGGATGGATTCGGGGCCTTCCTCCTCGCTGTGGGCGTGGTAAGCAGCGTGAAATTCCTCATAGGGCATCCCCAGGGGTTCCGCCCAGGTCCGCCAGACGGTGAACAGGGAACGCTTCACCACCGGGTACACTTCATCAAAAGAGGCCGCAGCCCCCGCGTCCTCCAGCGCTTTCACGCTGGCCCGGGTGATGCGGCCATAGGTGTTATACAGCGTTCCGTCAAAATCCCAGAAGAAGTGGCGGTAGCTCATGCGGCCTTATACTTGGGCAGCTCGCTGGTGCAGTGGGGGCAGCGGGTGGCCTTGATGCTGACTTCGGTGCAGCAGAAGGGGCATTCCCGGGTGGTGGGTTCCTTGGGCGCTTCGGGCTTCTTGGTCAGCTTCTGGGCGGCGTTCATGGCCTTGATGATGGCGAAGAGCACCAGCGCGGTGAGCAAGAATTCGATCAACACGCCAAGGAAGCTCATGATGCTTCCGGCGAAGCCGGGCTGATTGCCGTTGATGGCGGCGGCGGCGGTGATGTTTTCAATGATGGGATTCAGGAAAATGTCGATGACGGCGGTGACCACTTTGCCGAAGGCAGCACCGATGATGACACCGACGGCCATGTCGATGACGTTGCCCCGAAGAGCAAATTCCTTGAATTCCTTGAGCAGGTTTTTAATCGCGTTCATTGTGTTTCTCTTCCCTTCTCAGCGTGTTTTACGCCGGACGAAGCCGGTCGATGTATCCTTATTATACCACCTGATCCCCCTGCGGGCAAGAGCGGAAACGTCAAAAACGGCAAAAAAGCGGCAGAAAATTTGGCGCTTCGTAATAGGGAATATTTTTCGGGAAGAATTTCCTTGCCCTCCTTTCCCGAATGTAGTAAGATACAAGCGGCGAGGAAATGCCGAATACTTTGGGAAACGGGAGAATCCATGAAACTGCCTGAATTGCTTGCCCCGGCGGGGGGCAT
>CAMOUF010000017.1 GCA_946626395.1 uncultured Clostridia bacterium | reverse complement strand
GAAGTTGGTGAGCATGCCGCCCAGCCAGCGGTTGTTCACATAGAACATGTTGCAGCGCTTGGCTTCGCTTTCGATGCTTTCCTGGGCCTGCTTCTTGGTGCCCACGAACAGCACGGTCTTGCCTTCCATGGCCAGATTGCGCACGAACATGTAGGCTTCGTCGATCTTGCGGACGGTCTTCTGCAGGTCGATGATGTAGATGCCGTTGCGTTCGGTGAAGATGTAGGGGGCCATTTTGGGGTTCCAGCGGCGGGTCTGATGACCGAAGTGCACGCCGGCTTCCAGCAGGTGTTTCATAGAGATGACTGCCATTTGGGGTTTCCTCCTTGAAAATTGTTGTATCCTCTGCGGGCGTCTTTTTTGCTTGCCACCGCTTTCGCGGCACACGCAAACAAATCGGCCCGCATGCGTGATCTTTGATAATATATCATATTTTCTTTTTTTTGACAAGACCTGATTTTTTTATTTTTTTGCCGCTCAGCGATCGCTTTCAGCATGAAAGCGAAAAAAACAGAGTTCCAAGTTCTAAGTTCAAAGCTGATTTTGTTCAGTGTATTTGCATGCGACGGTGTGAGATGACGATTCAGCTTAGAACTTGGAGCTTGGAACTATCATCCCGACTTCCAGTATTCTGCTATCGCTCTTGGCTGGGCTGCCCCACGAGCGCAGCGCCTCAAAAGGGGCTTGGCGCGGTAAAACGCATCCGCTCCCCTGTGGCGGGGTGGGTAAATTCCAGGGAATAGGCGTGGAGCATCAGCCTGGGGGCCGCGGGAGCGCGCTTGCTGCCGTACAGGGGATCGCCCAGCACGGGATGGCCGATGGAGGCCATATGCACCCGGATCTGATGGGTGCGGCCTGTGATGATATGCACGTCCAGCAGCGTGCGGTCCGGGTATTCCTCCAGCACCCGCCATTCCGTTTTGGCCCAGCGCCCGTTTTCGTCCACCGCCATTTTTTTGCGGTCCGTTTTGCTGCGGCCAATAGGCTTTTCGATCACGCCCTCCTCTTCCTTCATATGGCCCAGCACCACGGCCCGGTAATGCTTTTCCATTTTTCGTTCCGACAGCTGCTGGGAGAGGGCGGCGTGGGTCCCATCGTCCTTGGCCACCAGCATCAGGCCGCTGGTGTCCTTGTCCAGCCGGTGCACGATGCCGGGGCGCATTTCTCCCCCAATGCCGCTCAGGCTGTCCAGGTGATACAGCAGGGCGTTCACCAGCGTGCCGTCGTCGTTGCCCGCCGCGGGATGCACCACCATGCCGCAGGGCTTGACCACCACGGCCAGATGCTGATCCTGATACAGGATTTCCAGGGGAATATCCTGGGCCTCCGCCCTGGCAGGCTTGGGCTCCGGCAGATCAAGAATGATGCTGGCCCCCGCCTCCGCTTTTGCGGAGGGCTTGGTTTCCGTTTTCCCGTATACAGTCACGCGGCCTTCCTTGATCAGGGCCGCCGCCCGGCTGCGGCTGATTTCCCCATCTTTGGACAGGGTCACATCCAGCCTTTCTCCCTCTCCCACGTATTCCCGTATCATGCTTTGCTCCAATCCCGGGGCCGAAACAGCAGGCTGAAGGCGCACAGCGCGGCCCCCGCCACCACGCCCACGTCGGCAACATTGAACACGAACCAATCAAAAAAAGGAAAGCTGTCGATCACATAACCCAACGTGAGCCGGTCGATCATATTGCCCAGGGCTCCGCCCGCGATCATGGACAGGGCCACGGCAGCCAGTCCCTTGGGCTTGCTGCCCCGCAAAAGAAACAGGCAGCCCGCCACCAGCGCCAGGGACAAAAGCAGGATCAAAAAAGAATTGCCCTGGAACATGCCAAAGGCCATGCCGGTGTTTTTCGTATAATCTTCCTGCCCAAATCGATGGACGTGGACCCACTTTACGATCCTGTCCAGCCCCAGCACCGTCAGCCCCGGCAGCAGCCAGCACAGCCTCGTTTTTGTTTTCTTCATTTCATTTGCTTCCTCATATATCGTGTTCCGTTCAATCCTTTGTCATTTCAGCCGCAGCTGCACCAGCATCACCACCCGGGCCACAAAATCGCTGATGCCGGGCAGATTGCGCTGGGCCAGGTCCTGCAAAAGAAACAGCACCGCCGCCCCCAGCAGCGAAAAGCCCACCATCATGCCCAGTCCCCGGGCGACCCCTTGAAGGAAGGCGTCCCAGAACCGCCGCTTCCTGTCCGCTGCAAAGCGCACATAATCCCCCAGGCGCAGCTGCTCCGCTTCCCGAATCAGCCGTTCCGCCCTTTCTTCCAGCATATTCCTTCACGCTCCCGGATACAGTGTGCCCCGGAGAGCGTTACATTATTTATACCGTAATGGTCGGCGTCTTTCCCTTACGGGAGCCGCCGACACGCGCCATGCCCGCATTTGCGGCCCGGCTGGACGGACCTTCTGCCTGCGGCAGATTGCCTCATCATTTTATCATACTCCCCGCCGAAAGTCCACCCATAGAAAAATCCCCCGGCCGAACCGGGGGACGGAAAGCGATCCTTCCCAATCATTTCAAAAGATACAGCGCTTCATTCGCCCATGAAAGCCTTCTGGTTCAAAGGGATCAGGGCGGCCTTGCGTCCGGTGAATTCCTTTTCAAAGGCCTTGAACACGCTTTCCACCTGCACCACGCCGGTGCCCCGGACCACTTCGCCCAGCATCACCATGTTGGCCACCTTGTCGTTGCCCAGGGCGGCGGAGCGGGCGGCCAAATCCACGGCCACGGTTTTGATATCGTCCCGGGCGGGCTTGCGGTCGATGATGGATTCGTTATAGAACATGAAGCCGCCGGGCTTGACCATGGGCTCGAACTTGTCCATGGAGGGCCGGTTCATGACCACGGCGATGTCCGCCTCATAAATCAGGGGGCTGGACACAGGCTTGTCGGATACCACCACGGTGCAGTTGGCTGTGCCGCCGCGCATTTCGGGGCCATAGGAGGGGAGGAAGGTGGCTTCCTTGCCTTCCAGCATGGCGGCGTAGGTGACCAGCTTGCCCATCAGGAGCACGCCCTGGCCGCCGGAACCGGCGAAAAACATTTTATAGGTGCTCATGCCTGCTCCTCCTCCTTCGCATCCTTGATCACGCCCAGGGGATAATACGCCATCACGTTGTTGCGCACCCACTCCAGGGCCTTCACAGGGGTCATGCCCCAGTTGGTGGGGCAGGTGGAGAGGAATTCGATGAGGGTAAAGCCCTTGCCCTGCTTTTGCAGTTCAAACGCCTTGCGCACGGCTTTTTTCGCCTGGCGGATATGGGCGGGGCTGTCCAGTGCCACCCGCTCCACGTACACGGCTCCGTCGATGGTGGCGATCATTTCGCTCATCTTCACGGGCATGCCGTTGAGTTCCTTGCTGCGGCCGTCCTGGCTGGTGGTGCTGCGCTGGCCGATCAGGGTGGTGGGGGCCATCTGGCCGCCGGTCATGCCATAAATACCGTTGTTGATAAAGAAGGTGGTGAACTTTTCCCCGCGCACGGCGGCGTGGATGATTTCGCCGGTGCCGATGGAGGCCAGGTCGCCGTCTCCCTGATAGGTAAACACTACCTTATCGGGGTGCACCCGGCGGATGCCGCTGGCCACGGCGGGGGCGCGGCCGTGAGCCGCTTCGCACATATCCACGTTCATATACTGGTGGGCCATGACGGAGCAGCCGATGGGAGCCACGCCGATGGTGTTGCCCAGGTCGCCCATTTCCTCCAGCACCTCCATGATGATCCTGTGGGCGATGCCGTGGGTACAGCCGGGGCAGTAATGGGTGGGCATCTCGGTCATGCCCTTGGTGTATTCAAAGATGGGCTTCATTTCAATCCCTCCAATACAGCCTTGGCCCGGGCGGCAACCTCGGGCGACGTGGGCACCATGCCGCCGGTGCGGTGGCACAGGGCCACAGGCAGGCGTCCGTTCAGGGCGATCTGCACGTCGGTCAGCATCTGGCCCATGGAAAGCTCGGTGGAGATCACGGCTTTGGTGGAAGCAAAGTCGATTTCGTCAAAGGCTTTGTTGGGGAAGGGCCACAGGCTGATGGGCCGGATCAGGCCCGCCTTGACGCCCTGTTCGGCCAGCAGCTCACAGGCTTCCCGGCAGATGCGGGCGGTGGTGCCGAAGGCCACAAAGACCACTTCCGCGCCCTGCAGGTTCTCGGTTTCATAGCGGCACAGCTCTTTTTCCGCCAGGGCATACTTGGCAAAGAGCTTTTCCACGTGTTCTTCCAGCTTTTCGGGCTGCATGCGCAGAGACTTGACCACCCGGCGGTTTTGATCCCCGCCCCGGTCAGCATAGCCGGTGCAGGCCCAGTCCCGCAGGCCCGCGATTTCGTTGGGCTTGGGCACGGGCTTAAAGTCCGGCAGGCGCACGGGCTCCATCATCTGGCCGATCATGCCGTCCGCCAAAATCATGATGGGGTTGCGCCAATACTGGGCCAGCTCGGTGCCCTCATAGAGCAGGTCCACCGCTTCCTGAATGGAGCTGGGGGCGAACACGGGAATGCGGTAGTCGCCGTTGCCGCCGCCCCGGGTGACCTGATAATAGTCCGCCTGGCCGGGCTGAATGCCGCCGATGCCGGGGCCGCCCCGGGACACGTTCATGGCCAGCAGCGGCACTTCCGCGGAGCACAAAAAGCTCATGCCCTCCTGCATCAGGGCGATGCCGGGGGAAGAAGAGGAAATGAACACGGTGCCGCCCGCGGCGCCCGCGCCATAGGCCATGTTGATGGCGCCCAATTCGCTTTCCGCCTGCACGAAGCAGCCGCCGTGCTTGGGCAGCTCCCGGCTCATATACTCGGGAACCTCGCTCTGGGGCGTGATGGGATAACCGAAATACAGCCGCGCGCCGCCGCGGATGGCGGCTTCGGCAAAGGCTTCGTTGCCTTTCATCAGCACTTTATCGGTGGTCATTGGTCGCCCTCCTCCAGTTGATAAATGGCAATCGCGCCGTCAGGACACATCAGCGCGCAGCTCTGGCAGCCGATGCACGCTTCCTGCTTGACAGCGCAGGCGGGATGATAGCCCTTGGCATTCACCTGGGGGGACATGCCAATGACGTCTTTGGGGCACACGGACCGGCATAGCTCGCAGCCCTTGCATTTTTCCGGACGAAAAACCAGCTTGAACGCCCGCATTTTCTTCTCCTCCAACTTTTTTATTTATCCAGATAAGCGGGCCGCATGTACAGTCCCAGAGGCCGCAGCGGAACAATGCCCTCCAGCGCCTCCGGGGCCACGATGCCCGCGGGATAACAGGTAAACAAAAGCGGAATCTCCATGTCCGCAGATAATTCCCTGGCCTTTTCATATCCCTCCCGGAGGATTTCCGGGGTGGTCTCCCGAAGCAGGTGGGTGTTGTTCACCAGGCCCGTCACCTTGATTTGCAGTTCGTTTTGAATGGCCTCCACATGCTCCCGGGCGGCAGGGACTGTCAGGGTTTCATACCGGCGGAAATTCACCACCGTCCACAGTTCATGATCGTCCCCTTCAAAATACTTGCCGAACTGCCGCAGCACCCGGGCCCCCGCGTCGTTGCCGCCCAGGTCCACGATGGCCTGGCAGCCTTCGTCCTCCAGGGGCGCGCGGATGGCGGCAGTCAGGGCGGGAAGCTCCGCCGTGGCCCCGGTGGAATGGTACACGTCGGCGTACAGCTTCACGCCGTTTGCTTCCAATAAATCCATCCGCTCCCGGGAACGGAAATAGGGGTTGGCCACGTCCAGGTCGATCACCGCCAGGCGGGGATACGGTTTATCCTTTTCCTTCGCCAGCTCCATGGCCAGGCTCACCGCCAGCTCAGTCTTTCCGCTGCCGTAGTGCCCGGCGATCACGATGATCCGCTTCATCGCCTCTCCCCCTTTCCCATCGAATCACAATAAGGTTCATCTGCCATTATGGCGCGGCATGCGAAAAATGTCAACCCAGATGGATTGTATTTCTTTTGTATATGCCCCGACAAAAAATCGGGAAAGCAGTTGACTTTTGCCCTGTTCTCTGCTAAACTAACTCCAATCGCATACCAAAGGCGATGACGAAGAGGGCGGAAGGACGGTCCAACCACAGAGAGCCGGGCAAGCTGAAAACCGGCGGCGGGTTTCCTTCAATGCTGTAGCTTCCGAGCCGGGCAGTTGAACAGGCTTTTGCATCCAGTAGGCTTCCCCGCGAACCGCAGCGTCAGGGCGGCGGGCTTCAACAGGAGCCCATGAGCGGCGCTTTTTGAGAGCGCAATTTGAGTGGTACCGCGAGCTGAACGATTTTTCAGCCCGTCTCAAAGAAACACTTTGGGGCGGGTTTTTATCTGCCCAGATTTAAAGGAGGGTTTTGAACATGCCCAGCACGCCTCAGGCCCCCGGAATGCTGCGGGACGTGGCCGCCCGTATCCGGGAAATGAAAGACATTTCCGGCTTTACCACCGCCGAGCTGGCCCGGATGACGGGCTTTGCGGAAAGCGACGTGGCCCAGTATGAAACCGGCACGGTGGAAATGCCGTTCTCCTTTGTGCACAAATGCGCCATCGCCTTTGGCGTGGACATTGTGGATCTGATCGAGGGCACCAGCCCCCGCCTGTCCAACTACACCGTCACCCGCCACGGCGAGGGCGAAGTGGTCACGGACATCGAGGGCATCAAGATGCAGAACCTGGCCCCCCTGTTCCGCAAGCGCATCGTGGAGCCCTATCTGACCCGCTATTCCTACGACCCCAAGCTCCAGGCTGCGCCCATCGAAACGGTGAGCCACCCCGGCCAGGAATTTGACTATATTCTCTCCGGCGTGCTGCGGGCCCAGATCGGCGAACACACCGAAACCCTGCGCCCCGGCGACTCCATTTTCTTTGACTCCTCCACCCCCCACGGCCTCATCGCCGCCGAAGGGCAGGACTGCGTGTTCCTGGCGGTGGTCATTCCCGGGGAGGAAACGGAATACAACCCCCACATCCACGAGGCCGCCGCGCCGGTTCAGGAGCACGCCGCCACCATCGCCGACCGCTACATCACCACCCAGGTCAACGACAAGGGCACGCCCACAGCCATCCAGTACCGCAATATTGACCATTTCAACTTCGCCTTCGATATCATGGACGAGCTGGCCAAGGAGCATCCCGACCAGATGGCCATGCTGCACCTGGACATCAACAAGAAGGAGCGGCGCTTCACCTTCGAGGATTTCCGGAAGATGAGCAACCGGGCCGCCAACTATTACAAAGCCCTGGGCATCAAAAAGGGAGACCGGGTGATGCTGGTGCTCAGGCGGCAGTATCATTTCTGGATCACCATGCTGGCCATGGAAAAGCTGGGCGCGGTGGTGATCCCTGCCACGGATCAATTGCTGTGCAAGGATTATATTTACCGCTTCAAGACCGGTGAGGTGTCCGGCGTGATCTGCACCAGCCACGGCCAGGCCGCGGGTGAAATCGAAAAGGCGCTGCCGGAATGCCCCAACGTGAAGCACCTGGTTTTCTGCGGCGGGCAGCGGGAGGGCTGGCACGATTTTGACACGGAGTACGCCCAGTACGCCCCCCACTTTGAGCGCACCGAGGACGCCCCCTGCGGCGACGACCCCATGCTCATGTTCTTTACCTCCGGCACCACGGGCTATCCCAAGCTGGTGTGCCACAGCCACAAGTATCCCTTAGGCCATTACATCACCGCCAAATACTGGCACAACGTGATTCCCGGCAAGCTGCACCTGACCATTTCCGACACCGGCTGGGCCAAAGCCTGCTGGGGCAAGATCTTCGGCCAGTGGCTGTGCGAGGCCGCCATCTTCGTTTACGACTTTGACCGCTTCCACGCGGGAGATATCCTGCCCCTGTTCAAGGAATACGACATCAAGACCTTCTGCGCCCCGCCCACCATGTACCGCATGCTGATCAAGGAGGACCTGAGCAAGTTCGATCTGTCCTCCATCGTTCACGCCTCCATCGCGGGCGAAGCGCTGAACCCGGAGGTGTTCCAGAAGTTCAAGGAGGCCACGGGTCTTTCCATCATGGAGGGCTTTGGCCAGAGCGAAACCGCCATCATTATCGGCAACCTGACCGGCATGACCCCCAACCCCGGCTCCATGGGCAAGCCCGTGCCGCTCTACGACGTGGCCCTGGTGGATCACGACGGCAAGCCGGTGCCGGTGGGCGAAGTGGGCGAAATCTGCATCCGCACGGACAATGGCCCCGCCTGCGGCCTGCTCACCGGCTATTACGGCAGCACGGACCGCAACGTGAACGGCAACTGGCACGACGGCCTCTACCACACCGGCGACACCGCCTGGAAGGACGAGGACGGCTACTTCTGGTACGTGGGCCGGGTGGACGATCTGATCAAATCCTCCGGTTACCGCATCGGGCCCTTTGAAATCGAGTCCGTCATCATGGAGCTGCCCTACGTGCTGGAGTGCGGCGTCAGCGCCGCCCCCGATCCCGTCCGCGGCCAGGTGGTCAAGGCCAGCATCGTGCTGGTGAAGGGCAAGGAAGGCACAGAAGAGCTCAAGAAGGAAATCCAGAGCTACGTCAAGCAGCGCACCGCGCCTTACAAGTACCCACGCATCGTGGTGTTCAAGGACGAATTGCCCAAAACCACCAGCGGAAAGATTCAGCGGAATCTGCTGTAAGGGAAAACAATGGCTCAATGCAAAAGCTTGTGGGGGACCCGCTCTTTGGATGCCAAAGAGCGGGTCCCCCCACACCCCCCTCCGAGAAAGCAATCCAGGAATGAAAAAACGCCGGTCTTCCTTTTCCAATGCTCCATGGAGGAAAGAAACATGGATTGTTTGGTATCCCCACAAGATTTTGTATTGAACCAGGAAAACGAGAGTACAGAGTGAAGAATTCAGAGTTCAGATATTTTCGTTATTTCAAGTCTTCATGCGTTTCTTGTGTACGCTATATTCCTCTGCACTCTGTACTGCACTCTTTCAACTATTGCCTTTT
>CAMOUF010000016.1 GCA_946626395.1 uncultured Clostridia bacterium | reverse complement strand
GCATGGACGTGGCCATTCAGGGCAGCACCAGCCAGCAGAAGCTGTGCGCCAACGTGGCGGCCCAGATCATGGCCTTCGCCTGCGGCAAGCAGGATGAAAATCCCAACAAGAGCTTTGCCGGCGGCCGTCCCTCCTCCATCATCATCGGCGAACAGCTGACCCCCGAGGCCCTGGGCGCGCTGCTGAGCCACTTTGAAAACAAGGTCATGTTCCAGGGCTTTGTGTGGAACCTGAACAGCTTCGATCAGGAAGGCGTGCAGCTGGGCAAGGTGCTGGCCAAGCGCGTCCTGGCCCACGACACCGACGGGGCCCTCAAGGAATTCAGCGATCTGCTGGGAATTTGACGCCGATTCCTGAATAGGCGCTCCATCCTGCCGGCCTGCTTTCTCTCCGGCGCTGCTTTCAGCCAATGCGGCTCAGCGGCGCCGGAGGGAAAAGGGCTGGGTAAAGAGCGGCTTTCAACAGCATCATATCATTTCTTGCCCTGGTCGAAAAAAACTTCGGCTTTTGGTTCAATACAAAATGTTCTGGGATATCAATCAATCCATAACTCCTTCCTGCATAAAGCATTGGAAAAGGAAGAGCAGCGTCTGTCATTCCTTGATTGCTTTCTCGGAGGGGGGTGGGGGGAACCGCTCTTTGGCATCCAAAGAGCGGTTCCCCCCACAAACTTTTGCATTCAGCCGTCTTTTTTTTGAAATCCCTTGCATTTCTGCGGGAATAGTCATACAATATGAACTTGCGCGAAAAAGCGCGAATGATGGAAAGGAGAAGAATCATGCAGGTTTTTGTGTTTGTATTGAATCGCACGGAGCATCTGGAGCATCTGCTGCAGGAATTCACCAATCAGGGCCTGCGGGGGGCCACCGTGCTGGACAGCAAGGGCATGGCGCGCATCCTGCACAGCGAGGATGAAATGCCCATCTTCTATGGCTTACGGGCCATCATGGAGCCGGAGCGCCGCAGCAGCAAGACCATTTTTATGGTGCTGCCCGATGAGCAGGTGGACTTGGCCCGGAAAATCGTGAATCAGGTGACGGGCGGGCTGGACGTGCCCGACAGCGGCATCATGTTCGCCATGCCGCTCACTATGGTGGAAGGACTGGAAAAGAAGAAATGAACATCTTGCTGCTGGTCGGCATTACCATGATGGCCGGTCTGGTGATGAGCCGGGCCGCCAAGCTCGTGAAGCTTCCCAACGTGACCGCCTTCCTGGTGGCGGGCCTGATCATCGGCCCCTGCGTGGCGGGCATCATCTCCAAGGAGCAGGCGGAATCCATGGGCGTGATCTCCGAAGCGGCCCTGGGCTTCATCGCCTATTCCATCGGCGGAGAATTTAAACTGAACTATCTGAAAAAAATCGGCAAAGCGCCGCTCACCATTACCTTCTTCCAGGGCATAATGACGGCGGTGTGCGTGGACGTGGGCTTGATTTTGTTCGGCGTGGACGTGCCCCTGGCCCTGCTGCTGGGCGCCATCGGCTTGGCCACCGCCCCTGCCGCCACGCTGATGGTGGTGCGGCAGTACAAGGCCAACGGCCCTGTGACCCAAATGCTTCTGCCTGTGGTGGCCATGGACGACGCGCTGGGCCTGATGGTGTTTTCCATTTCCGCCTCCGTGGCCCAGGCCATGCTGGGCGGAGCCATCACGGTGTCCAGCATGATCTTATCGCCCCTGATTGAAATCGTGGGCAGCTTCGCCCTGGGCGCGGCGCTGGGCTGGCTGCTGTCCTTCGGGGCCCGGTTCTTTGCCAGCCGGGGCAATAAGCTGGCCCTGTCCATCGCCCTGGTGCTGGCGGGCGTGGGCCTGTGCGATCTGCTGAACCTGTCCTCCCTGCTGGTGTGCATGATGATCGGCGCTGTGATGGTGAACATGAGCCAGCAGCGGGAAGTGCTCATGGAGCAGTGCGACCGGTTTACCCCGCCCCTGTTCCTGCTGTTCTTCGTTCTGTCCGGCGCGGATCTGGATCTGAGCGTGCTGCCCAGCGTGGGCGTGATCGGCGTGCTGTATCTGGTGCTGCGTTCCATTGGCAAGTGGGGCGGCGCCATGCTGGGGGCCGTTTGCGTGAAAGCGGACAAGAACATTCGCAGGTATCTGGGCCTGACCCTGCTGCCCCAGGCTGGTGTTGCCATCGGTATGTCCGCCCTGGTGTCCGCCCGCTTCCCCACCCTGGGAGCTCAGGTGAATACCATTGTGCTGGCGGGCGTGCTGGTGTTTGAGCTCATCGGCCCGGTGATCACCAAGCTGGCCCTGACCAAGGCGGGCGAAATCCCTGCGGCAAAATAATTGCGTGTCGGGTCTGTCTTACTCATTTGAATAAAATTTTAAGTGATTATTTTCTGGGGGAAACCATTCTTTGGAGCCCAAAGAATGGTTTCCCCCAGACCCCTTTCCAAGAAAACCTATTGCGGAATGGAGTCATGTTGTAACATGACTCCATTCCGCTGTTACGATAAGAAACGAAAACATGCTTGTATTCATTATGCTTCTGGCCCAGCGTTTTC
>CAMOUF010000015.1 GCA_946626395.1 uncultured Clostridia bacterium | reverse complement strand
TCAAGCTGCAGCCGCTGTCATTCTGAGCCCTCAGAGAGGGTGAAGAATCTTCTTTGCTTGTATTCAATGAAGAATTGCAAGGAAGATTCTTCCGGCTCTTCGAGCCGTCAGAATGACAGAATCTGGTTAAATTGCTTGTAATAAGAACAAGTGCCTGCTCTTTTTCCCGCCAACTTCGCTGTCATTCTGAGTCCTCAAAGAGGATGAAGATTCTCCTTTTGTTTGTATTCAAAGAGAATTATAAGGGAGATTCTTCCGTCTCTTCGAGCCGTCAGAATGACAGCGGGAGTGTGTATACGGTAGCGGAAATAAACAGGGACATCGTCAGGCAATATGAATTATTTCAAAACTACCCGGCAGTAACTCTTCTTCCCCTTGCGAAGCAGGATGCCGTCGGTGGGGAACATGTCGGGGGTCAGGGTCAGGTTCACATCAGCAACCTTGCTGTTGCTCATCACCACAGCGTTTTGCTGAATCTGTTTCCGGGCGTCGCCGTTGGAGGTGCACAGGCCGCACAGGTTGAGCAGCGTGGTCAGCCGGGCGTCCTGCTCCATCTGCGCCCTGGTCCATTCAAAGGTGGGCACGTCCGCCGCCGCGCCGCCGGAGAACAAGGCCGCCGCGGCCTGCTGGGCCTTCTGGGCTTCTTCCTCGCCGTGCACCAGTTTGGTGCATTCAAAGGCCAGCACTTTCTTGGCTTCGTTGATGGCGCTGCCCTCCAGGGCGGACAGGCGCTTCACCTCGTCCATGGGCAGGAAGGTGAGCAGGCTCAGGCACTTTTCCACGTCGCTGTCGTCCACGTTGCGCCAGTACTGGTAGAACTCGTAGGGGGTGCACAGATTGGCGTCCAGCCACAGGGCGCCCTTTTCCGTCTTGCCCATCTTCTTGCCCTCGTGGTTCATGAGCAGCTTGAAGGTGCAGGCGAAAGCGGCTTCCCGTTCCTTACGGCGGATCAGGTCGGCACCGGCCAGCATGTTGCTCCACTGGTCGTCGCCGCCCATCTGCAGGCGGCAGCCGTAGTTCTTGAACAACTGCAGGAAATCGTAGCTCTGCATGAGCATGTAGTTGAATTCCAGGAAGGTCAGGCCCCGCTCCAGCCGCTGCTTGTAGCATTCGGCGGTGAGCATCCGGTTCACCGAGAACATGGCCCCCACGTCCCGGAGGAAATCCATGTAGCCCAGGGAGCGCAGCCAGTCCGCGTTGTTCACAATATGGGCCTTGCCTTCGCCGAATTCGATGAAGCGCTCCATCTGCTTCTTGATGCAGGCCACGTTGTGGTCGATGGTTTCCACGGTCATCATTTTGCGCATGTCGGTTTTGCCGGAGGGGTCGCCGATCATGGCCGTGCCGCCGCCCACCAGGGCAATCGGAATATGGCCTGCCCGCTGCATATGGGCCATGGCGATGATGGGGATGAAGTGACCGAAGTGCAGGGAGGTGGCGGTGGGGTCAAAGCCCACGTAGAAGGTGGTGGGCTCTTTTTCCAGCTGCTTGTACAGCTCATCTTCAAAGGTGATCTGGGCCAGGAATCCGCGTTCGCGGAGGGTGTCAAGTACGTTCTGCATGGTAGTTTATCCTCCAATCTTTTTAAGAAGAGTATTGATCTGATGGGTGAATCAGCAGTTTTCCGTAAACACCTGATTCAGCTTCTCCATTCCTTCCTTGATCTGCTCAATGGTGGACATGGAAAAGTTCAGGCGGAAGGTGTTTTCATGGCCGCCGTTGGCGTAGAAGTGGGTGCCGGGCACGTAGGCCACGCCCTTTTCCACGCATTTCTTCATCAGCTCCGTGGCGTTCATGCCCTCGTTCAGCTCGGCGAAAATGAACAGGCCGCCTTTGGGCCGGGTATATCGGGCCACCCCTCCGCACTTGGCAAGCAGTCCCAGCATGGTGTTCATCTGCTGGGCGTAGCTTAGGCAGATTTCCTTCACGTGGGGGGCCAGCAGCCCCCGGCGCAGATAGGCGTCCACGATGGCCTGGTTCAGGTTGGCGGTGTGCACGTCGCTGGACTGCTTGCCGATGGTGCATTTACGCAGCAGGGTGCTGTTGGCAGCCAGGAAGCCCACCCGCAAGCCAGGGGAAATGACCTTGGAGAAGGAGCCCATAAAGGCCACCCAGCCTTCCGTGTCAAAGGATTTGATGGAGGGCAGCTCCTGGCCCGCGTAGCGCAGATCCCGGTAGGGGTCGTCCTCCGCCACCACCACGCCGTACTGGGAGGCAAGCTGGGCAATCTTCTTTCTGCGTTCCAGGGACAGGGTGCGGCCTGTGGGGTTCTGGAAGGTGGGGATGATATAGAGCATTTTGGGATGCTCCTTCTTGAACACTTCCTCCAGTTCGTCCACCTTGATGCCGTTCTCGTCGCTGTCCACAGGCACAAGCAGCGCCTGATACAGCCGGATGGCCTGCATGTTCCCCAGGAAGGTGGGGTTCTCCACCACCACCTTGTCGCCGGGATCAATCAGGGCCTTGCACAGTAAATCCATGGCCTGGGTGGAGCCGGTGACGGGGAGGATCTCCTCCGGCTTGCAATCGAAGGAAAAGCGCTCCTTGAGATACGGGGCCAGGCTTTCCCGAAGGGGCGCGTAGCCCTCCGTGGCCCCGTATTGCAGCAGCACCTTGCCCTTGTCCAGCAGCAGCTCCCTGGCCAGCTCCGCGCAGGTTTCGTCCGGCAGGGCGCTGGCAGCGGGGTTGCCCCCGGCGAAGGAGATCATTCCCGGCACGGCCAGGAGCTTAAAGATTTCCCGGATCGCGCTGCCCGAAATGCCGTCGAAACGGTGGGCAAACTGCATTTGATCAATGTTCATAGGCGCCTCCTCTTTTTTGCGGGTTCATTTAGAAAGTTCTCAGTTCCAGGTTCTCAGTTCCAAGGGAAAGATGGCTTCATTCTGATGCAAAAAACCGCCTGCCCCCGTACAGGGGGAAGGCGGATGATCGCTGTACCACTTCCGTTCGGCAAAAGGATTCTTTGCAGAAACGCTTTTGCCCTCTTGACGCTGTAACCGGCGCACCGGCGGCCCCTACTCAAAGCGATAGCCGCTCCTTCAAGGCCGGGCTCGGGGAGGTAATTCGCCCATTGGCTGCCGCCGTTTCCTCGCACCCACCGGAAACTCTCTTTCGCCACGCGCAGCCGGGTTACTGAAATCCCTTCATTGCCTGCTGGCATTATAACGGATAGCCTTGGGAAATGTCAAGAAGAAAATATGGGAAGCAAGAAAGGAAAACAATCTGGCTCAAAGAAAAAGTTTCCCCCAGCTTCTTTCCGTCTTTCTGTATTCATTTTTGGCATAGCCCATTCCCTTCCAGGAAAGAATGTGATATAATAGGAAAGGAAGCTCAGGCGCCGCTATCTGCGGAGCCGGGCTCCGGTTCCAGGCGCAGGGTCTGCTGGCAGAGAAGTTTGGCCAGATTGGCGGCAAAGGCCGCGCGCAGCACCAGATGGGCCGCCGGGTCGGGGGATTCACGCAAAACGGGGGTTACGATCTTGCGGACCTCCTGGGGAAAAAGGGCTTTCATTTCTTCCATGGCGGCGATAAAATCCCCGTACAGGGCGCGCACGGCGTCCTCGGGCAGGGAGGGCGGCATGAGCCGCCTGATATCAGCCGTGTTCAGGGACTGCTTGAACACGCACACCACGATGAGATACGCCAAATGCACCCTGCCGTACCGCTTCTTAAACGGCGGCGGAATGATTTTCAGCTTCACGTAATTATTGATCATGGCGGGGGTCACCAGCCGCTCCGGCCCTTGGTCGGGCACGGGGGAAAGGTATTGGTTCAGCAGATAAATCACCTGATCCATGTACAGCGGCAGGGCGGGCAGCGCGTCCCAGCCCGGCAGCGAAAAATCCTGAAGGGCCCCCTCCCATTGCAGCAGCTTTTCCTGGAAAAGCGTTTTCTCCAGCGTCACGGCGCGATCCTCCTTTGGCGCGGTCGGAATGGAAACAGGAAACACTGCCATTATACTATAAAAGTATCAAAAATGCTATGGCTTTCTGCGCAAAACAGTTGACTTTATTTTAAAAATGCTTTAATATGGTATCGGATACCAGATTGAGAAAGGAACTTTATTTATGGAAGATTTCGAGATCATGACGGATTCCTCCGCTAATTTGACCCCCGACCTGGTGGAAGAAGCCCAGATCGACGTGATTCCCCTGACCTGCCTGACGGACGCGGGAGAAATGCCCGCTTATGACGATAAAACCGTGTTTGACGGCCACGCCTTTTATGATAAGCTGCGCCAGACCGGGCCCATCAAAACCTCCATGATCAACTGCGCCCAGTTCACCCAGGCCTTTGAGCCGGTGATCCGGGCGGGAAAAAATATCCTGTATGTGGCCATGTCCAGCGGCATCAGCGGCACCTGCGGCGCGGCCATCCAGGCGGCGGCAGACCTGATGAAAAAGTATCCGGGCCGGGTGATCCGGGTGGTGGATACCCTGGCCGCTTCCTTCGGCGAGGGCATTTTTGCCCTGAAAGCCTCTATGCTGCGGGCAGCCCAGGTGAGCCTGGATTCCACCTTTGAATGGGCGGAAATCAACAAGCGCCGCATGTGCCAGTTCTTTACGGTGGACGATCTGATGTTCCTGCACAAGGGCGGCCGCATCTCCACCCTCACCGCCCGCATCGGCACCCTGGCCAATATCAAGCCTCTGCTCATGGGCAATTCCGAGGGAAAGATCGTTTCCTGCGGCAAGGTGATCGGACGGAAAAAATCCCTGATGGCGCTGGCCGACCTGTTTGATAAGCACGCCGAGGAAAACGGGGAGGACATCGTGGCCATTGCCCATGGCGACTGCGAAAAGGACGCCCTGTTCCTGGCCGACCTGCTCAGGAAAAAGCGGCCTCTCAAGGACGTGCTTATCCGCTGCTACGAGCCCGGCACCGGCTCCCACGTGGGCCCCGGCGCGGTGGCCCTGTTCTTCTTTTCGCCTGTGGCGGTGAAGTGATCAAAACACGAAAGGAAATCTGCCCATGCCCCCCCTCTGCGAGCCCGGCCTGATCAGCGTGATCATGCCCGTATACAACGCGGAAAAGACGCTGCGCGCTTCCGCGGAAAGCGTGTTGCGCCAATCCTATGGCCGACTGGAGCTGATCCTGGTGGAGGACGGCAGCAAGGACGGCAGCCTTGCTTTGTGCCGGGCTTTGGAACAAGAGGACAGCCGGGTGCGCTTGATCGCCCAGGCAAACGCGGGGCCCGCCCTGGCCCGGAACGCCGCCCTGGTAAAAATGCGGGGCGAATTTGTGATGTTCGTGGACAGCGACGATTTTCTTACCCCCGGCGCGTGCCAGAGCATGGTGAAATATATCGGCGAAAATGAGCTGGTGATCGGCCATTACTATTTTGACGTAGGGGCTGTCCAGTCCGCCCGGGGCCTGCTGAAAGGCACCCGGCGCCTGAGCGAAGGGGAATTTTTCGAGGCATTGGTCAAGCGCCCCGGATCCTTTTATTTCAGCGCCCTGTGGAATAAAATGTATCGGGCCGACATCATCCGCCGTCTGTCCCTGCGCTTTGATTCCTTCCTGAACTGGGGCGAGGATTTCGCGTTCAATATGCAGTATTACCACGCCGTAAAAAACGGCGTGTTCCTGCTGGAGGAGCCGGTGTACCATTACGTGAAAAACCCCGGCAGCACCTCCATCCGGACCCTGATCCATGTGGTGCATTCCTGCCAAATCAAATGGCGGCTCTATCAGCACTTCAAGGCCCTCTATGTGGAAAAGGGCCTCTACGAAGCCAATAAAACCGCCGTGCACCGATATATCTGGAATGTGACATTGGCTGACTGATCTATGTCTATTGCCTAATGCCTATTGCCTCCTCGTCCTTCCCCTTGAGGGGCTTTGGCAAAAATCCCCGGAAGGCGGTGAACTGATCATTGCTTTCCACGGTCAGATCGCCGTTTTCGGCGCGCATGGTTTCCCTGGCGATATACAGGCCCATCCCACGGCCCTCTCCTTTTCCGGAAAAACCCGCTTCAAAAATGGAGCTTTGCGTCTTTTCCGGAATGGCGGGGCCGGTGTTTTTGATTTCAAAGGAATAGCTTTTCACGTCCTCGTTCAGGCTGATCCAAAGGCGCGCTTCCTGGGTTCCCTCCAGGGCGTCCATGGCGTTGTCGATCAGGTTGCTCAGCACCCGGCACATTTCCCAGGCGGGCAGAGGCAGCTGATCCCAGACGGCGTGAACGGAGGATTCCACCGTGATGCCCCGCTGGCTGGCTTCCGCCATCTTGGCCCGCAGCAGGGCGTTCACCGGCGCGCAGGCGGTTTTCAGCGCCTGGGAAAGGGACTGGATATCGCCGTACACCTGCTCGATATAGCGGTTGGCTTCCTCATATTCCCCCATTTCGATCAGGCTGTATACCACCTGCAAATGGTTGAGAAAATCGTGGCGCTGGGCCCGCAGGGCAATGTTCAGATCGCTCATCTGGGTCACGGTTTCATTCAGGCCGTCCAGCTTGAAGGACAGCTTGCCCGCCCGGTAGGCTTCCCGGATATCCATGAACGCACCCCAGGAAACCACCGCCGCCAGCAGCAGCACCACAATATCCCCCAGCGGCCCGCGAAGGGACTGGTTCATCCTGTCGCTTAAAATGAACCCCGCCAGCGCGCAGACCGCCATGATCTGCAGGGCGTTGATCACGATGGAATACAGCGCCGCCTTCTGGATATTCAGCTCTGGCTGCTTTTTCATTTCAAAGACATCTCCTTTTGCAGGGCGGCCAGAACACGCCGCTCCATCCGGGAAATCTGCATTTGGGTTTTGTTCATCCGCTGGGCGGTGTCCCGCTGGCTCAGCCGGTGGGTAAAGCGAAAGGACAATAATCGCCTTTCTTCCTCGGTCAGGGTGCGCAAAGCATTTTTCAAATCCTCCCGCTGCTCCGCCTGCTCAAAGCCCGCTTCCAGAAAGGGCAGCCTGTCCGCTAAGGTCAGTCCGTCACCGTCCGGCTGCTCGAAGGAGGATACGTTTTGGGCGCTGATGGCGCTCCACACGTTAAGCACCTGATGCATTTCCCATCCCAGGGCCTGGGCCAGCTGCCGGGCGGTGGGCTCCGAATGGTTTTCCTGCAGGAACGCTTCCCGGGCCTTCTGCGCCTGGGTCATCTGCTTTTGCAAAGCCCGGGGGGCGCGCAGGATCGGGGCCTGATCCCGCAAGTAATTCCGCACTGCTCCCGCCACGGTGGGGGTCACGTAGGTGGTGAATTTGAGGCCCCGTTCCGGGTCAAAGCCCTTTAAGGCGCTGACGCAGGCCAGGCATGCAGTCTGGTACAGATCCTCGTATTCCGCGCCCCGGCCCGAAAAGCGCCGGGCGATCAGGGCGCACAGGGGCAGGCAGGCTTCCAGCGCGCTGTCCAGCGCCGCCTGGGTGCCCTCCAGGGCATATTGGCACGCCAGGGCGTGCATCCGTTGGGCGTCCATGGTCATGCTCCCGCGGGCAGCGAAAGACGCACCGCGTAGACTCCGCCCGCGTCCTGGGAAAAACGAACGTCGCTGACCAGGGTTTTCAGGATCAGCAGGGCAATGTCCGCGTCGGCCCGCTCTGCTTCCTTTTTTTCCTCCCGGTCCATGGCTTCCAGGGTGAGCGCCAGGCTTCCCTTTTCCTTAAGGCAGGTCAGGGTCAGGGCGCGGGCGGAATAATCCTGATGCAGAAGCAGATCGCAGCTTTCCTCCACGGCGGTGTTCAAATCGTCCATCACGTCCAGGGGAATATCGCACATGGCGCTGACGCCGCTGACGGCCATCCGCATTACCAGCGTCCATTCCGCCTGAGCGGGCACGGTCAGGGTCATGGGGGTCATGGCTTTTCCACCACCTTTATATCGGCTTCGTTCAAATCGTTTTTCAGGGCGTCGGCGGCTTCATGGCCGTCCCGCACCCACATCTCCCGGGGGCACAGCAGGGTGATGTTTTCCAGAGGCAGATTGATGTATACCGGCACCTGCCCCGGCATGGACATCAGCTTTTTTTCCACGTCCAGCATCCGGTCCCGCCCCATGCGCAGATACAGCTTGATTTTCGCGTCCCGGGCGATTTGGGCGTCGGTGCGTTCGTCCTTCTGCTCCTTGGGCTGGTAGGCGGCGGACAGGGGCTCGATGATTTCGGCGATGAGCTTGATATCCTCGTCGTCCTTTACCGACAGCCGCCCGGTGACCAGCACCGCCTGGTCCGCCGCCAGGGTGCGGCCGTAGCGCTCGAACACCCGGGGAAACATGAGCCCCTCCACCTGGCCGGTCTGATCCTCCAGGGTAAAGAAGCCCATCATGGCCCCCTTCCGGGTGGCCTTGCCGTGGGTTTCCACGATGATGCCGCCCATCACCGCCTTTTTCCCGTCCTCGCTGGCCCCTTTGTCCTCCCGCTCGGACAGCTCGTTCAGGTAAGCCGTGTTCATGGGCAGGGTTTTCAGCCGATCCGCGTATTCGTCCAGGGGATGGGCGGAGCAGTATACCCCCGTCATTTCCTTTTCCTGAGACAGCAATTCCTTGAGGGGATACTCCGGCAGGGCGGGGAAGGCTTCCCGGCTGTGCAGGTCCTGGGCGGGCATGCCGAAATCGAACAGGGAAATCTGGCCGGTCACATTCTGCCGGCGCTGGTTCAATTGGGCGTCCATAGCCCCTTCGTACACCGCCATGCACTGGGACCGGGCGGCCCCCAGGCCGTCAAAGCAACCGGCCCGGATCAGGCTTTCCACCGCCCGCTTGTTTACGTCCTCGCCCGCCACCCGGCGGCAGAAATCGAATATATCCCGGAAGGGGCCGTGGTTGAACCGTTCCCGCACGATGGCCTCCACGGCTTTTTCGCCCACGTTTTTTACCCCGCCCATGCCAAACCGGATGCCCCGGTTTCCGTTTTCATCGGTATCCACGCTGAAGGGATATGCGGAGGAATTGATGCGGGGCGGCAGGATGGCGATGCCCTTCTGGCGGCAATAGTAGATATACGCGGCGATCTTGGCGCTGTTGCCGGTGACGGAATTCATCAGGGCCGCCATGAACTCTGCGGGATAATGATATTTCAAATAGCCCGTCTGCAAGGCCACCACCGCGTAGCAGGCGGCGTGGGGCTTGTTGAAGGCGTAGGAGGCGAAGGAGGTCATTTCATCGAAG
>CAMOUF010000014.1 GCA_946626395.1 uncultured Clostridia bacterium | reverse complement strand
GACCCGGATCGGTATGCCTTCGTCGATTCCGATGAAACAGGCCTCAACTGGTGGGACTATGCAGGCACCGAACGGGAAGGACAGTACGGCGCGGATACATTGACGGAAGCGTTCAGGATCGCAGACGGAAGGAATCTGGTCTTCGTCACCTGCATGGTGCCTCATGATTACATCACGAAAACCACGGTGCCGGAGGAATTGACCGCCACCTTCTATATCGCCCTGTGGGCGAGAGATCAGATCATCGACCAGCGCCTGCGGGCCCGGCCCAAGGAGCGGGGGTTTACAACAGACGAAGCCATCCGTCCCCACATCGAATACAATCAGTGGATCGGCCGGAACCGGGGCAAGTATCAGCTGTTTATCGACGCTGAAAACCAGACGCCGGATGAAACCGCCGAGACGATTGCGGCATTTGTAACCGAACTTACTGAATAAGGAGAAAGCACGGATGATCGAAACCGAACGACTGATCCTTCGGGAATACACCCAGGACGATTTTAACGCGCTCTTTGAAATCGTATCCGATCCGGAAACGATGACGCACTATCCCGCACCTTTTGACGAAGAGCGCACCCGGCGCTTGATCGAATGGAACCTGGAAAACTACGCGCAATACGGATTTGGCCTGTGGGCTACCTGTACTTTCTCCCCATCATCAATTGGGGGAAATACCGGGAAGAAGGCGGAAGGCTGCTCATGCCCGTCAGCGTGCGGATGAATCACGCGGTCGCCGACGGATACCTGATCGCCAACGTGTTCCGACTTTTGGAAAAGGAAATGGCGGATTTCGTGAGGAGGGCATAAGCGTGGATGATTTCCTTACGCCCGGGATGACGATCCGGGAAGAGCGGATTACGCCGGAAGAATATGTCGATTTTCTCAAGCGCACCGACCTGGGCTCCCAGTACCCCAAAGAACGCTTTGAGGAAAGGATCGCCCGCCTGGTGAAAACGGTTTCCATCAGCCTCACCGCCCGGAATGAACAGGGCCTGCTGGTGGGTGTGCTGTTCGGCCTGACGGATTACGCCTATTGGCTCTACATCACCGATCTGGGGGTGGACAGGGAGTACATCCGTCAGGGTATCGGCAAATGCCTGCTGAAAACCGCTCATCGGCTGGCCGGCGGTGAAAAGGACATCGCGGTCTATCTGATCGCCAACGAAAACGCCGTACCCTTCTACGAAAAGTACGGCATGAAAAGAGCCGATGATGTGATGCAGTACAATCATATCGAATGGACAGCGTTCACGGTGATGTAATTGCGAAAGGAAAAAACTGTCAGAAGAATAAACAGTTTTGCTGCGGGAACGAATCGCCGAAAAAGCCTTGACGCTCACCCTATAGCAAAGAATGATTTTTTTGGGATTCCAGCCATGTGGAAACATCATGGGGCAGGCCTGATCCGCCGGAATAGTGAACGGACAGCCCCGGCGCGATCATGGCCTGGGGAGCCAGCTTGGCGATGGCGGTCAGGCTTTGGCCGAAGCGCCCGCCGCCATGGGAGCAGAAGGGCAGGATGGTCTTTCCGCTGAAATCGTAGCTTTCCAGGAAGGTGGCGATGGGCATGGGAATGGAGGCCCACCAGTTGGGATAGCCCAGGAAAATCACGTCGTATTCATCCAGACTGGGCAGCGGATTGGCAAGGGCAGGCCGGGCCTTGTCGTGCTGGTCCCGCTGGGCTTCCATGAGCACGGTATTGTAATCATCGGAATAGGCCGGGATGGGCACGATCTCAAAAATGTCCGCGCCAGTTTGGCGCTGGATTTCTTCCGCGATGCCCTGGGTGTTGCCGCTCCAGGAGAAGTAAGCGATCAGCATTTTTCCGCCGGTTTTGGGCTTTTCGTTCTCGTTGCTGGTGGTCACCGTACCGCTGAGTGCGTTTCCGGCGCTGCGAACCATCCGGATGCCCAAATTGAAGGAGATCATGTCCAATTCCCCGGCGGCCCGGTAAGCGGAGCGCAGGTTCTTGCCAAAGTCATTCCAGCCGCCGCCCCGATAGACGCGCCGGGTGCCAACTTCTGCGCCGGTGGGATCGGCCGTGTTTTTCAGGTCATACGCGCCGTACAAATCCCAGCACCATTCGTTCACGTTGCCATGCATGTTGTACAGGCCCCAGGGATTGGGCTCGAAGCTGGTGACCTCCACGGTGGTCTGGCGGTAGCGGCCCGGCCGGGTTTCCAGCACTTCATCGTGGAAGTAGTTTTCCTCGATCTCATAGGGATAATGCCCATAATAATTGGCTTCCTCCGGGGAGGTGGCGTGGACGGTGTTGAAGGGGGTTGTGGTTCCCGCCCGGCAGGCGTACTCCCATTCGGCTTCCGTGGGCAGGCGGTATCCGTTGGCAGCCCGGTTCCAGGTCACTTTCTCCCCGTCAATGGTATAGGCCGGAATTAGCCCGGCTTCGGCGCTTTTCATGTTGCAGAAGCGCACAGCGTCCAGCCAGCTCACGTTTTCCACAGGCAGATTTTCACCTTTGAAATTGCTGGGGTTCACGCCCATCAGGCGCTCATATTCCGCCTGGGTCACTTCATATGGGCTCATAAAGAAGCCCGATAACGTCCCTTTATGCTGGGTTTCATCCTCGATCCGCCAGTTTTCCGTTTCCGGGCTGCCCATGAGGAAAGAGCCGCCCTCGATCCATACAAAGCCGTCATCCACTTGCTTTACCTCGCTTTCCGTTTGGGGAGCCGCTGTGCTTTCAACTGGCGCAGGCGTTTCTTCCTGGGCAGTTTCTTCCTGGTTCACACTTTCCCAGGGAGCCGCGTCTTCATTCCAGCTGTCCCCATTTTCTGCCGGGAAAGCAAAGGCCAGGCCTATGCCGATGACCACGGCCAGCAGGATGCCCACCAGGGAAATCAGCTTGCCGTTTTGATCCGCTCTGCGGTTCAGGAGCTTGGGCAGCTGCGCCCCGACGAACACCCAAAAGAAGGCGATCAGCAGAGCTTCCAGCAGCACCAGCGCCGCGGCCTTGTCATAATCGATGAAGGCGAAGGGCACCCGGTAAAATAAATAGTCCGGATAATTGTTCCGCAGGAACAGCCACAGCCCGGCCCCCGCCGCCAGGATGGAAAGGCCAAAGCCGATGCGGCGAAGGGCCTGGCTTTTGACGCCCTTCACCATGGCCGGGATGTGCAGGCCCAGGTGCAGGCCCATGAGCACAAAGCACCAATGAGACAGGGTCAGATGCAGCCTGCGGCCCAAAGACGCCCGCATGAAATCCCCCAGGAAGGGGACAGCGTGTACGCTCATGTTAACGCCGCACAGCGCGGTGAGAATGAAGCAAATCACCAGGGCGGCGTTGATGAAGGTCTGGGCGATGCGCAGGGGCGTATACTTTCCTTTGAACAGGGCGGTGATCCATTTTCGGTTCAGGATCTGATGGACGATCATCAGCGCCGTCATGGCGATACCCGTCCACTCGTGGCCCGCTTCGCCTACCAGCTGATAGGACATGAGCAGCAGCAGGCCGATGCCCAGCAGGATATCCACAATATGCTTTGTTTGTTTCGTTTGCATGCTATAACGCTCCAATCACAATAGATCAACGATCAGACCGGTACACAGGGAAAACAGAATCACAAATGCCAGATAGAGGAAAAACCGTTTCCAGCCCAGCACGATCTTCATCGCGCCCAGGTTGGTGATCTTGGTGGCAGGCCCTGTGAGCATGAAGGCCGCGGCGCTGCCCATGCTCATGCCGTCGGAAAGCCATTCATTCAAAAGCGGAATGGTGCCCCCTCCGCACATGTAGACCGGCACGCCGATGGTGGCGGCCATCAGCACGCCAAAGCCGTTGTTTTTGCCAAACAAACCGCTGACAAATTCGCTGGGCACATGGATCTGGTACAGCGCTGTGAGCAGGATACCCAGGGCGAACATGGGGCCGGTGGCTTTGATGTTGCGTCCGATGTTTTTCAGGAAACGAAGGAACAGGTTGGGGTCGATGTCCCGGCTTTTTCCTTCATGGAAGCCGGTAAAAACAAAGAATGATTTTCCTTTTCCGCTGTAAAGCCAGCGGATCAAAAGGCCCGCGAAGCATCCGCACAGAAAGCAGGAAACGCATCGGATGATCAGCGCCCTCTGCCCCAGCGCGCCGCTGTAAAAGATCAACTGGGGGTTCAAGAGAATGCTGCTCATCATGAACGCGGCCAGGTAGTCATCTTTTACGCCCTGCTCCGAGAAAGACGCGGCGATGGGGATGGTGCCGTACATGCACAGCGGCGAGGCAATGCCCAGCAGACTGGCCGGGATGACGCCCAGCCAGCCCATTTTGCGCTGGCCGATCT
>CAMOUF010000013.1 GCA_946626395.1 uncultured Clostridia bacterium | reverse complement strand
GTGCTGCAAAGCCCCACCCTGGCCCCGGCCTTTGCCAACGTGGTGCCTGCCCTGTTCGGGGCCATGGCCTATAAGTATTTCCGCAAAGCGCCGCTTTTGTCCCTGGCCCCCCTGACGGCCATGATGCTTTTGTTTATCCTGGTGCCGTCCCTGGCTTCCTCCACCAGCTTCATGATCATTCCCAGCGGCGCGCTGGCCATCGGCTTAAGCTATCTTGGCTACAAAAGGGAGATGAAGAACCGGTGATCGTCCTGTGGATTTTTCTGATCCTTCTGGCTCTGCTCCTGCTGCTTTTATTGGCGGCGGTGATCCATACCCTGCGTGTTTCCAGCAAGAAATCCACCTACCAGCCCGACCCCGACCCCGTCCGGGCCAACGAATACGCCGGGAAGCTGGCCCGGATGATCCAATATGAAACGGTGTCCCAGCCCAATACCAACCAGCGGGAAAAGTTTCTGGGCTTCCATCAGGTGCTGGAAACGCTGTTTCCCCTGGTGCATCAGCATCTGGAAAAAACGGAAATCGACGGCAACCTGCTGTACTATTGGAAGGGAAAGAGCAGTGAAAAGCCCCTGGTGCTCATGAGCCATCAGGACGTGGTGCCCGCGGAGGGGGAATGGCTTCACGGCCCCTTTTCCGGCGACATTGCCGAGGGCAAGGTCTGGGGCCGGGGGGCGTCGGACACCAAATGCTCGGTGATGGCCTTTTTCCAGGCGGCGGAGGAACTGCTCAAAGAGGGCTATGTGCCCCCCTGCGACGTGTATCTCTCCTCCTCCTGCACGGAGGAATGGGCGGGGGACGGCTGCCCCAAGCTGGTGAACGAATTGAAAAAGCGGGGCGTGAAGCCCTATCTGGTGTGCGATGAGGGCGGCGGTATCATCACCGAGCCCATCGGCGGCATTCACGGCAACTTCGCCATGGTGGGGGTATTTGAAAAAGGCAAGGCGGACGTGCGCTTCACCGCCCGCTCCAACGGCGGCCACGCCAGCGCCCCCACCGCCCACTCCCCCATCGCCCGGCTGGCGGCGTTCATTCACGAGGTGGAAACCAGGCCGGTGTTCCGGCGCAGGATGCCCCCGGAGGTGGCGGCCATGTTTGAAACCCTGGCCCCCTATGCCTTCTTCCCCTTAAAGCTGGTGTTCACCAATCTGTGGCTGTTTAAGCCCCTGCTGCTCCGGGTGCTGCCCCTGATCAGCGCCCAGGCCGGGGCCATGCTGCGCACCACCGTGGCCTTCACCATGCAGTCCGGCTCCGACGCCTGCAACGTGATGCCCCAGAAAGCCACCGTCAGCGCCAATATGCGCTTCATTCCCCATCAGGGCATGGAGGAAAGCCTGAAAATCATGGAACGGCTGGCGAAAAAGCACAAGCTGGAAATGGAGGTATTGTCCGCCAGCGATTACACCGCCGCCACCGATATCCACGGCGAGGCCTTCCAGACCGTGCAGCGGGTGATCTCCCAGGTCTTTCCCGGCTGCGCGGGCAGCCCCTATGTGATGACCGGGGCCACCGACGCCCGGTTCTATCAGGAAATCTGCGAAAACGTGGTGCGCTTCGCCCCCGTCATCTATGGCCCCGAGCAAATGAAGGGCATGCACGGCCTGAACGAAAACATCGGCATCGCCTGCCTGCCCGGCGCGGTGGACTTTTACAAGCGCTTGATCGATTCGGTTCACAATTAACATCGAAAAGGAGGAATCCCCCATGCCCTGCACAACGGTACTGGTCGGCAGAAACGCCAGCAACGACCATTCCACCATGATCGCCCGGACGGACGACGGCTCCTTCGACGTGAAAAAGCTGACGGTGGTGGCGCCCGAAAAGCAGCCCCGAAAATACAAGAGCGTGATTTCCCATTTGGAAATCGAACTGCCGGACAATCCCCTGCGCTACACTGCCAGCCCCAACGCGGACCCGGAGCGGGAGGGCGTCTGGGCCGCCACCGGCATCAACGCCGCCAACGTGGGCATGACCGCCACGGAAACCATCACCACCAATCCCCGGGTGCTGGCCGCGGACCCCATGGTGGAATACAAAAAGGCCAAAGGCCGGGGAGAAAAGGACGTGCCCGGCGGCATCGGCGAAGAGGACATCATCGTGCTGGTGCTGCCCTACATCCGCTCCGCCCGGGAAGGGGTGCTGCGGCTGGCTTCCCTGCTGGAACAATACGGCACCTATGAATCCAACGGCATCGCCTTCAACGACGAACACGAAATCTGGTGGATGGAAACCATCGGCGGCCATCATTGGATGGCCCGGCGGGTGCCCGACGACATGGTGGTGATCGCCCCCAACCAGTTCGCCATGGACGCCTTTGACTTGGACGACGCCTTCGGGGCCCAGGAGGCCCACCTGTGCTCCCGGGACCTGAAGGAATTCATCACAGAAAACTTTCTGGATTTAAACCAGGATGGCCGCTTCAACCCCCGGGACGTGTTCGGCTCCCATACCGACATGGATCATATTTACAATACCCCCCGGGCCTGGATGATGGGCCGGTTCCTGGCCCCCACCGCCTTCCGCTGGGAGGGGGAAAACGCCGATTTCACCCCGGAGTGCGACCGGATACCCTGGGCGATCCGGCCTGAGAGGAAGCTGGCGGCGGAGGACGTGAAATACATGCTGTCCCTCCATTACCAGGGCACGCCTTATAACCCCTATACCAACCAGGACACCGGGAAAAGAGGCATGTACCGCTCCATCGGCATCAACCGCACAGGCGTGACCTCCATCTGCAATATCCGCCCCTGGGCCCCGGAGGCCGTGAAGGGCGTGGAATGGATCTGCTTTGGCTCCACCACCTTTGACGCCCTGCTGCCGGTATACGCCAACGTGGAGAAGATGCCCAAGTATTTAAGCGCCGTCACCCTGGACGTATCCACAGAGAATTTCTACTGGGGCAGCCGCCTGCTGGCCGCCCTGGCCGACAGCCATTACAGCGCCTGTGTGCAGCTCATCGAGCGGTATCAGAACGCCGTGGTGGTGAAGGGCCGTCAGCTGATCCGGGAATACGACAAAAAAATCGCCGAAACCGGCGACGCGTCCCTGGCCCGGGAGGCCAATGAAAAGCTGGCCGCCATGGCGAAGGAGCAAACCATCGCCGCTCTGAACCGGGTCCTCCGGGAGGCCAGCGCCCACATGAAGAACGGCTATAACTTAGCGGACAATTAATGTCAGTTAGGAATGAGGAGTGAGGAGTTAGGAGTTAATAGATTGCGCTGACTATTCATTCCTAAGTAAGCGCTGATCAATTCAGTGTCTTGCATATAAACACAAAATTGAGGCAAGGCAAAATGTAGGGGCGGATATCATCCGCCCGCCCAAGAGAATCATCTCATGTACTTGTTCTCCCAGCATTTGTAATGCCTGCTTTACGGGCGGATCATATCCGCCCCTACCTGTTTTTCTTCCAACAAAACGTATAGATATTTACTTTTTTGGATGAATCATTATCTACTCAGGAGTTAAATTACTATTAACTCCTCACTCCTAACTCCTCATTCCTCACTTTTTTCTTACCACTCAATTCCTTCCCTTGCAGGAAGCCCTTCTGCTTGATAGGGGTGCTTTTGCGCCTTGAAAAGGGTCAGGTAATCCGCCCGCTCCCGGAGCCATTCTGGCACATCGTAGCCGGTGATCACCGTTTCCCCCGCGTTCAGGGCCGCGTCGGTTAAAGCGCGGCCCGTTTTTTCTGTCACCAGTCCGGCGGCAAGGGCCATGCCCAGCTCGTCCAGCACCAGGAGGGCGGGCTTTGTTTCCTGAATGATCTCCATGATTTTCAGGGCAAACGCCTCCTGCTGCCGGGCGGCTTCCCGCTTCTGCGCTTCGTTCATTTGAAAGGTAAACCCGGCCATGGGCGGCGCGGACAGCACGTCCGCCTGAAGAAACCGCTTCAGCGCTTCCAGCTCACCGGAGTCCCCGTTTTTCATCCATTGGGCCGCCAACACCCTCCATCCGTGTCCCGCCGCCCGCAGGATCATGCCCATGGCGGCGGTGGTTTTTCCTTTTCCGTCCCCGTAATGCACATGCAGCCTGTTCATTTATCTCCCCTCTCTTTCGGTCTTTACTCTATCACAGCTTTTTCCCTTTCGTCAAATGAAAAAGAACCATTGCTTTTTTCTGCTTTCAATGATACAATTTTCTATGGAAGTTTTTCGTCAATTCACTGAAAAAGCAATATCAGCCAAACGGGGCAAAAAGGAGAGAAAGGCTTATGGATTTCAAGAAAACGGCTCTGGGTCTGGAATTCGGCTCCACGCGGATCAAGGCGGTGCTCATCGACGAGCACAGCGCCCCCATCGCCTCCGGCAGCCATGAATGGGAAAATCAGCTGGTCAACGGCGTATGGACCTATTCCTGGGACGCCATCCATACCGGGCTGCAAAGCTGCTTTGCGAACCTGAAAAAGGACGTAAAGGAAAAGTTCGGCGTGACGCTTACGGAAGTGGGGGCCATGGGCATTTCCGGCATGATGCACGG
>CAMOUF010000012.1 GCA_946626395.1 uncultured Clostridia bacterium | reverse complement strand
CTGCTGATATTCTGTTCCTCCGCGCTGGCATATGATTATTCCCCGGACGATGGGCATGACCATTACGCCCTGTGCGACAATCCTGGGGTGTGCGCCGCCTGCGGCGCGCCTTATTCCGGCATATTTGTCAATCATGACTATGATTACAGCCGGTATGTGTCCGACGCCACCGGGCATTGGCATGTATGCATGCGTTGCGGCGGGGACAGCTATCATTCAAGTCATTTCGCCAATTGCGACGATCCCACGGTGTGCGTGGAATGCCATGCCACAAATTGTGAAAACGCTTATTTATATCACTCGATCGATTATTCGGATTTCAAATCTGATGCATATGCCCATTGGCATGTATGCACAAAATGCGGAGAAACGGATTATCGGGAGCGGCATACGGCTTCCTGCCTCAACCCCGGCGTGTGCACGGAATGCGGTCAGGCCTGCAGCTCGGCTTATACCGGCCACCGCTATGATTACAGTCAGTATTCCTATAATCAATACAGCCATTGGCACGCCTGTCTGGATTGTGGTCATGTGCCATACCGCTCCGATCACTGGGCCAGCTGCTCAGCTCCCGGTGTCTGCGAGGAATGCGGCGCTCCATATACCGGAGGAAATATGTCTCACATCGGTATGACGAGTGTCTTGATGTCCGACAGCGAAAAGCATTGGAGGGTCTGCTCGGAATGCGGCCAGCGGGTAAACGAAGAAAACCATATCGCTGACTGCGGCAATCCCTCCGTATGCGTGACGTGCGGAGCTTCCTGCACCGGAGCGCGCCTCAACCACAACGCGAATATCAGGCAATATGACGGCGCTTATCATTGGTTTACCTGTGCCTGCGGCGCGAAGATCGAATACAGACGCGAACATTACGTTTCCTGCACCAATCCCGGGGTGTGCGTGGATTGCGGCGCTGCCTGCGCCAACACAGAAATAGAGCACAATTATACCAATCAATCACAGTATGACGCCACCCATCACTGGCGCACCTGTCAGGACTGCGGCAGTATCGTGAAAGAAGCCCATTATGCCTTCTGCGGAGATCCGGGTTATTGCGCTGAATGCGGACAGCCGTTTTCCGGCGGAATTTTACTGCACCAGGAAGATTATTCCACGCTTCATTATAACAGTGAAAGCCATTGGAATTCCTGCATCTGTGGTGAAAAACGGCTGAATGTCAAAAGTCACAGGGTCACCTGCGGCAGTAACGGCCAGTGCATGGAATGCGGCGTCACCCTGCCCAACGCCCAGGTATCCCACGTGAAGCCGTACTACGTGCAATACCAATGGATCGATTCCATGGAGCACGCCTATACCTGCCTCTACTGCGGCCAGCAGATCAGGGAAAACCACAGCACCTCCTGCCTGAATCCCGGGCGGTGCTCCGAATGCGGCGGCACCTGTGATATCAGTCTCGTGGAGCATGTGAACCTGTACAGCGATCTGTCCTTTGACCCCTCTTTCCATTGGACCCAGTGCGAGGCCTGCATGCAGGAGGTTTATAAAGCGCCTCATACCTTTGAGAACGGCTATTGTGTTTACTGCGGATACAAGCAGCCCAATTCCAACGCCTGCGGCGAGCATCTGACCTGGGCGTTTGCAGGAGGGAAGCTGTCTATCATCGGGACCGGGCCCATGTGGGATTATTCCCTGACAACGGATCAGGCCGGTCAGCAAGTCACCACCGCGCCATGGGCGCAGTACAGCGGGCAGATCCGGTTCGTTGAATTGAACGGCACCGTTACTTCCATTGGCCGCTGCGCCTTCCCCTTCACCGTGCAGGACGTTACTTTCCAGGGTACCCGTGCGAAATGGCATTATGTTGCTATCGCTCCGGGCAATGATTCCCTCCAAACCGCGAATCTTCACTGCCTGGTGGCGGGCAGCACCATCTATCTGCCCTTGCGAACCGCCACCCTGGAAGATCAGGCGTTATACGGCACCGCGGCGGATCAGTATGTGATTCCCTCCGGTGTGACCGCTATTCCCGCCGGGACCTTTGCCAATCTGCAAAAGCCCGCTGTGATTCAGATTCCCGCCTCCGTAACGCAGATTGACGGGAGCGCGTTTTCCGGCAGCCAGGTGGTCATCCAGGCCCCCGCTTCTTCTTACGCGAAAGACTTCGCCGACCAGCATCGTCTTCCCTGGATCGCTCCGGACTGAAGTGAGCGGCCAATCAACCAAGGAATCCTATCCCTTTGATGGGGTTCCCCTGCCTTTTCCGGCCGATCCGGATTCGGCGAAAAATAATACGCGGACGATCATCATCATCGCCCGCGTGTTTTTCGCCGTTCTTTTTACGGCTCAGCGCAACAGCCTATTCAGATAATACTGAAATAAAAATCAGGCTTTCGCGTTCAGCGCTTCGATCAGCGCATCCATTCCCCGCATCAAACCATCTGTGAAAGTTTTATCTTCGCGTGTGGTAAGCGGTTCTCCGCGCTCGAGCTTTGCCCAAATTTTTTCAAGCTTCATGCCGGATTGCCTCCTTTTATTGACTTCAGACTGAGGACGCTTTCCCCATCGGGAAGGGTCTTCCGTCTGAGTGGGGGCATTGTAGCACGCTGCCAGGCAGAAGTCAAACAAATTTTAAATTTTCGTACAAATTGCCCTTTCGCCGGATGGCGGAAAAGGTGGCTTTCCAGGAAAACTCCTCCGGTTGACCCGGATCAGGAGGGCAGGGCTCCCATGGCTTCTGAAAGCAGTCCGGCGATGTCCAGCAGATCCTGAGGCGCCAGCTTGATGATTTTCCGGTCAAAGGTCATCAGGCCGTTGGTTTCATCCTCCACGTCGGACACCTGGGTGTAAATGGTTCCGCACAGGCCCTGGGAAATCAGAGGCAGCACCTGATTCAAGTAGAGGGCCCGCAGGTCGCTTACGAATTGCTCCCTGGTATCATACTTCCGGTAGCCGTAGGTTTTTTCCGTGTTGAAGCTGTGCTCCGGATATTTCAGGCACCAGCCGCCGATTTCGGAAAGCAGCTGGGCCTTGTTTCCGTTGCCCACATGCAGATCCTGAAAGTAAATATGCAGGCTTTCCACGTCGCTTTCCTTCTGGCTGAACCAGCCGGACGTGGCGTCCACGAACCGGGAAGGGTCCCATGCTTTCAGGCGGCGGCAGCATTCGTCGGCCTGGAACTGGCCCCAGCCCTCGTTGAAAATCGTCCACAGGCAAATGGAGGGATGTGGGCTGAGAAGGGAAACCGTTTCCTCCATGGCGGCAAGAAAATGCCTGCGGGTATCCCTGTCCCTTGTCAGGCGCGTATCCCGCTTTTTCTGAAAGCCCAGGGTGGGCAGCGCCGTATCCCGCAGATAGCGGTATGGGCCGCAGTTCACCATGTCCTGAAACACGATCATGCCCAGCCGGTCGCAGTCGTAATAAAATCGCTGGGGCTCGATTTTGATGTGCTTGCGCAGGGTGTTGAAGCCCAGGGCCTTCATGGCCAGGATGTCCCGTTCATAGCCCTCTGGGTCGGCGGAGGTATACAGGCCGTCGCTCCAATAGCCCTGATCCAGCAGGCCGTGGAAAAAATAGGGCTTGCCGTTCAGGCACAGCCTTTTGAATCCGCCCACCTGTTCCACCGTCAGGGTGCGCAGGGCAAAATAGGAGCAGACCTGATCTTTCCCCGCTTCCACTGTGAATCGGTACAGGAAGGGGTTCTCCGGACTCCACAGCCGGGGCTGGGAAAGAACGATCTTGCATTGTCCGTCCCGGAGGGGATATTCCTGCCCATCCAGCTTGACCGTGCCTTCGCTGACCCCCTGGGCGGTGATCTGCGCCCAGTTCTCCCCCGTCTGAATGGACAGGGTACTGATATGCTGGGAGGCAACCGGCTCCAGCCACACGGTCTGCCAGATGCCGGACACGGGGGTGTACCACATGCCGCCCCGCTTTTTCCGCTGCTTGCCCCAGGGATAGCGGGGAGACAGATCGTTGATGGCGGTCACGGTCAGCTGGTTTTCCCCGGCGGTCAGAAAATCGGTGATGTCGGCGGAAAAGGGCAGATAGCCGTTTTCGTGGGTAACAGCCGGATGCCCGTTCACGGAAACCTCGGCATGGCGGCTCACCGCGCCAAAATGCAGCAGCACCCGCTTCCCCTGCCAGGTATCCGGCACAAGAAACCGCCGACGGTAAAGCAGGGGCTGGCCGTAAACGATCTTACCCTGGAATCCGCTCAGCAGGCTTTCCGGGCAAAAGGGCACCCGGATGGCGCTTTTCCTTCCGTTCGCTTCGATTTCCCATTCCCCGTTCAGGTTCAGCCATTCCGCCCGCTCCATCTGGGGCCGGGGATAGGCCTGCCAGGGAACGCCCCGCAGGGCCTCCCCGGCGGCGGTATACAATCTTTGCATGGATCTTCCTCTCCCAGCGATCTCGTCGTAAGGATGAAAAATGTATATCAGTGAAGAGATAACTCCTCACTCCTCACTCCTACCTCCTCACTGATTTTCATTCTTCCCACTGTCCTGGGTCATAAATGTCCATCCGTTCCCGGCGGCTGCCCCGGAAGGAGCGGCGGTTAAAGCAGGCGTCGCACAGCCGGTGGGGCCAGTTCCAGGGCAGGCGTCTGCCGCAGGAGGCGCAGGATTTCTGCATCAGCTTTTGGGTGGATAAAATGTGAATGATGCCCTGGGAAATCAAATCCTTCCGGTGCTGGATTTCCTCTAAGATTTCGTCGGGCCGCTCCAGAAACAGCCGGGCGTAATTGTAATACAGGTCGCACCGGCGGTAGTCCGCTTCCAGCCCGTCCAGCATCTGCACCGTGCAGCCTTCCGGGTCCAGCATGGGCGGAATGCATTGCAGCACGTCAATGTGTTCATGCTGGCATTCCGCGTGGTACATGGTTTTCCACCGGGCCAAAAGATCCTGGTCCGTTTCGTCAAAGGGAATGCACAGAAAGCGGTACAGCAGTTCCTTGTCCGTGTGCCTGGTTTCCATCATGGCGGCCAGGCTGGCCATGCGTACGGTGGACGCCTTGGAAAAGCAGCCCTTGTCCTGCATGGCGATCCATTGATTGATGATCTGGGTCAGGGGCAGGGGAATGCCCAGCAGGGATTCCGGAAAGCGGATGATGGCCTCCGTCAGGGGCAAAAGGGGCTTTCTCAGCGCGTTTGCCACCAGCCCCTTGAACCCGAAGGCGTTCACATAACCCACGTCGTAAATGCCGAACCGTCCCGCCCGGCCCGCGATCTGCTTGATTTCCGCGTCGGTGAGGGTGCGGGTGATGTCGCCGTCGTACTTTTCCGATTCTAAAAATACCACCCGCTCAATGGGCAGGTTCATGCCCATGGCGAT
>CAMOUF010000011.1 GCA_946626395.1 uncultured Clostridia bacterium | reverse complement strand
GCCTATGTCGATCCAGATGGCTCACAGGCTCTCCAAGAGACTGGCGGAGGTCCGCAAGAACGGTACACTTCCGTATCTCGGACCGGACGGCAAGACTCAGGTAACAGTAGAATACAAGGACGGAGAGATCTCAAGGATCGATACAGTCGTTGTTTCGACCCAGCACAGCGAGGAAGTTTCTCTTAACCGGGTCAGGAAAGACATGATCGAACATGTGATAATTCCTGTGGTCCCAGAGGATCTTATAGACAGCAAGACCAGATTCTATGTCAACCCGACCGGCAGGTTCGTCATCGGCGGACCTATGGGTGACTCAGGACCTACCGGCCGCAAGATTATCGTTGACACATACGGCGGTCACTCTTCGCACGGCGGCGGCGCTTTCTCAGGCAAGGACCCCACCAAGGTGGACCGCTCCGCCGCTTACGCTGCCCGCCACGCCGCCAAAAACGTGGTAGCCGCGGGGCTGGCCCGGCAGTGCGAAATCGCCCTGGCCTACGCCATCGGCGTGGCCAAGCCCGTTTCCTTCCAGGTGAACACCCGGGGCACCGGCATTCTGCCCGATGAAGAAATCGCCAGGCTGGTGGAAAAGGTGTTCGATATGCGGCCCGACGCCATCATTCAGCGCCTGAACCTGCGCCGCCCCATTTACCGCCAAACCGCTGCCTACGGCCATTTCGGCCGCAACGACGTGGATCTGCCCTGGGAACACCTGGACATGGTGGACGCGCTGAAGGCCGCCATGAAGCAGGGCTGATAAAAAAGGATTTAGGCGATAGTCAATAGGCATTAGGCAATAGACAAAATAGTACAGTGTACAGAGTGCAGAGTGCAGAGAATATAGCGTGAAAAAGAACGAATCCTTGCTTGGCACGACGAAAATATCTGAATTCTTCACCCTGAACTCTTGCTCGTCTATTGCCTATTGTCTTTTGCCTTTTACCCGGTATCCTGAAAGCCATCAGACTGAACAGAAAAAAGACTTGGGGGAAACCCGCGCTTGAAAAACCAAGCGGGGTCTCCCCCTTTTTTTATCCGGGCAGGGCAGCCAGCTCGTCCGATATGATTTCCAGGAAATAACTGTTGTGGTAGATGGACGAACGGTCTTTGTAATCCTTCCGCAGTTCGGCAACTATTTTCTGTATTTCCTCCCTGGAAAGCTGGGCGGGGCGTTTTTCCAGAAACGCCAGGGCCGTTTCATGAAGGAGGCTGACGATAGATGGCTCCATTTCCGTCGGTTTTCTCAGCGGCGGAAAGCCGGAAGCTTTTCTGTCCAGATTGATTTCATCCATCACCTGCCGGGGCAGCAGGCAGTCCCCCAGCATGGACAGGCTGTGCAGCACGCCTTTGTATTCCGCCGCCGTTTCCACGGGAAGGAGACTCAGCATCAATCGAAGGGCGTTAAACTGCGCCAGGAAGGACGGGGTGGAAAAGTCCGGCGCGGGCTGGCTGAGGATGGGATGAAAGGCATATTGCAGGATTGCCTGAATCTGCTCCTGCTCCGTTTGAGGAAACCAGTGGATTTCCGCGTTCAGGCGGCTGTCGGGATGCAAAAGGGCGGTGAGGGCGTCGGCGGAAGCCTGCTCCTCCCCAAAGAGGGCAGCCTCGCTTTGCTTATTCATCAGCTCATCCCGGGCACACTGGGGGGTGGCGTCCAGCACCAGAAAAGGATGCTGCCGGTAGACGCTCAATAAATCCATGATCCATCTTCCTTTTCCTGATTGTATTTCTGAAAATGCAGCGCCAGGTTTTCCTTTGTCCACTCCAGGTCGAACTTTCCGGACAGCCGGGCGTTAACGGAGGTAGGGAGAGCAAAAATAGAGGTGGCCGTATAATCAATGATGATGTCATCGGTGTAGTTGGTATTGTACTGGGGGGACACCTGGTTTTTTTCCAGCACGGTGGCTTTTTCCCCGGGATAATTCCAAAGGACAAGGCTGACAACGGCATTGTACAGCGGGAAGGAGCGGATTTCGATGTTCTCGCGGGATGGCGAGGATTTGTTGGTTGAATTGGACCAGGAAGAAGGGGGATAGATATGATTGGTTTTCACGTATCCCGTCATGATCCCAATGAGCGCGTACCGCATTTCGGCATAGAGGATGCAGGTGCATTCCCGGAGGGAGGACGGCCGACGCTCCGGCGGCAGGCTTTGCCAGTACGCGGGCAGCAGGGTCAGGGTAAAGCTGCTTTCATCGTGCCGACTCACACCTCCTCTCTCAGCCAATTCCCGCAGGGACAGGGCGACCACGCTGTAATCCGCCTCCCGATACTGGAAAACCAACGGCCTGGAAAAGTCCACAGGAAAATATTCGTCCGTCTTTTTCCTGGGCATTTGCAGCCTTTCCACCTCCACGCCCTGGGGATACAGGGCCGCAAGATCCACGCCCGCCTCGTCCAGCATAACCCAGAAAGTGAGCTGTTCATCGACAGTTTTGAAGCTCCTGCCCGCCCTTGCCAATTGCTCCATCGATTCGGGGCCCTGGTCGGAAGACAGCCACTGGGCAATGGCCTCTCCCCCATTTTTTTGCACCCGCTTGCGGAGCAGCTGCTGGGTTACGGCTTCGTGAAATTCGGAGAGTTCCACGTTCCGGAAAGCCAGGTATATCAATTCTACGGCTTGGTCCAAATCGCCTTTTTCCCCCACGGCGGTGCACCATTGATAATAGATGCTGCCTTCATCCACGCCCTCCTGGGCCAGGGCAGATGGATCAGCGTGCTGATAGGCTTCCAGGGCTTTTTCGTATTCTTTCTGGGCCAGGAGCTGCTTGGTGTAATCTGAGTATAATTGTTTCACCCGTTCCTGGCCGTACGACACCTGCCCCCACAGGCTGATGGCCTCCTGATAGTTTTCCTGCTCCGCCAGCAGATCGCCGTATTGGCTGAAAATATCGTCCATGACCAGAACGTTTTGGGATTGCCTGCTTTTTTCCAAAGCCTCTTCCCAACGCCCCTCTGCTATTAAGTCTTGGGCCCAAACGACCCGCAGGTCGGACAGCTCACTTTGGGCGGCGGCGCTGACGGCGCTGTTGATAAAAGGGCTGTTTCCGCTGATTTGGCGATACAGCTTTTCCCCCTGAGCGTAGTTTCCCGCGCGGAAGCATACCCTGGCCTGTTCCAGGGTTTCCGGCTGGAAGATGTGATAGGACAAAGCCCAATACGTAAGGGGAAGGATTACGCACATTGCCGCGAAGGCGACACGCAGACGCCTGCGCCGCCGCTCCCTGCGCCGATGGATGCGCCGTTCTTTTTCCCGCTTTTCCTTTAGCGCCTGTTCCATCCGGGCCTTTTTTTCATGGGCCGCTTTCAGGGCTTCCTCCTGGCCCTCCGTGCCCTCCATGGCTTTTAAATTGTCGATCACAGAATCGATGGAATGGATGGGCGCGTCTTCCGGGAGTGCCTCCGCCTTCGAGGAAAAAAAGACCAGCCTTCGATGGCGCAGCTTGAAAATCAGCGGGGCGATTCTGTCGTCGGGCGGCAATTTGGACAGAGAACGGATAGCGCTGTCGATGGCTTCGTCGGTTAAATCTGTTTTTTTCAGCAGTTCCTGTGCCGCCAAAATGGTTTCCCGCTGGCGCCGCAGCATTTCCTGCCGATACTGCTCCAGGCGCTGGGGCAGATCCCCATAGCCGGACAAAAAGGGCGTCCAGAAGGCAAGGTTTTCATGCAGAGGCCGGGTAAGGGCGGCAGTGTACAGCGGCTTTCGCCAATCCACTTGAGAGGGCCTGGCTGGAAAATCGTCCCCTGGAATGCGGCTGACGGCATAACAATAACCGCAGGCTACGTTCTTCGCGCCTTGTGGCCAGTACATAGCCTTTCCGCATTTTTCACACCACGCCAGCACTTTTTTCTCTCCCCTCCATTCAGGAATTCAGCTTGCTAAAAACGATAAGGATCAATGTCCAGACAGGCAGCACCCAAGCGCCGAACTTCATCATATCATCATTTTTTATGAATGCGCCCAGCCAGAAGGACAGCAAGCCCGCCAAGCCGATCAAGGCAAACGCGGAAAAGAAGAATATCTTAACAAAGGTGACAGCTTTCTTTCGCCCTCCGTTTTTGCGCAGCAGCGCCGCTGTCTCGTCCTTCTTTTTCAAAAGCTGTTCAGCGTAGGATTGCTTTTCAGATGCTGTCAGCAAGCGGGTGTTTTCCACTTCCTTCAGCATGCCTTCTATCGCAGGGATGCTGTCGCAGGGATTAGCCAGGAGCCGGTTCACATATTTCAGAAATGTATTTCGTTCGGCCTCCCGCTTGATCTGGCTGTCCTTTTGACTGATTCGCAGCCGCACCAGGTCGAAGCTGGGCTCATCCCGGACCTGGTCCAGCTCCATGGCCAGCCCGCCGATGGTTTCCGGCGTCGGATTGCCGCTGAGCGCCCGTTCCGCTTTCTCCATCAAGGCGTCCAGCAGTGCCCGGTATTTTGCCTCCACCAGCGCTTCTGCCTGGGCTTTAGCCGGAGCCAGCGAAGAAACGTCAGGCATGTCAGCCAGCCTGCTCCGAAACGCCCTGATATCCCGGAGGCTTATGTATCGATTCTTGAGGGCGCTTTGAATCTCCAGGCAGGTGGCTTCGGAGGCATCCACCCAAGCCTTGAGGGCCT
>CAMOUF010000010.1 GCA_946626395.1 uncultured Clostridia bacterium | reverse complement strand
GGCGCGGTGGACGGCGCGGAAGAATGGAACTATGACAAAGAAGTGTCCTGGCCCTTTGGCTTCGGCATGAGCTATACCACCTTCACCCAGACCCTGGACGAAGTGACCTTCGACGGCGCAAAGGTGACCGCCAAAGTCACCGTGACCAACACCGGCGCTGTGGCAGGCAAGGACGTGGCCCAGCTCTACGTGCAGACCCCCTACACCGAATACGACAAGGCCCACAATGTGGAAAAGGCCGCCATTCAGCTGCTGGGCATGGAAAAGACCCAGGAGCTGGCCCCCGGCGCTTCTGAAACCGTGACCATCACCGTGGACGGCAAATACATGGCTTCCTGGGATTCCACCGCTAAGGACGGCAAGGGCGGCTGGATTCTGGACGGCGGCGATTATTACTTCGCCATCGGCAACGGCGCGCATGAAGCCGTGAACAACGTGCTGGCAGGCCAGGGCGTGAGCATTGAAGACGCCATCGCCGCCAATGCCAAGGCCCTGGGCATCGGCGCGGAAGGCACGGTGGATGAAACCACCTTCGCCAAGTCCGCCAACGGCACCGAAGTGGTGAACCAGCTGGCCAACGCCGATATCAACTACTATAAGCCCGGCTATGCCACTTACCTGTCCCGTCAGGATTGGGCGGGCACCTTCCCCAAGACCTATAACGATCTGACCGTGGACGGCGAAAACAAGGAATGGATTCAGGCCCTGACCAACGAAGTGTACCAGATGCCCTATGACGGCAAGGTGAGCGACGATGAAATGACCAAGGGCATCGCCGGTTCCCTGAAGCTCAAGGATCTGGCGGGCGTGACCGATATCAACGACGCCCGGTATGACCAGCTGGTCAAGCAGATTCCCGTGAACACCCTGATCGCCAAGCTGGCCAAGGGCGGCTCCGCTTCCGACTACATCCCCGAAATCGAAAATCCCGTGGTGTATCAGAACGACGGCCCCAACGGCTTCGGCTCCCGTCTCTCCGGCCGGGGCAGCTATGCCGACGACAAGAACGCCGGCTTCAATATGGGCACCATGGCCAATGAAACCCTGATGGCCTCCACCTGGAACAAGGACCTGATCAAGGCCTGGGGCGAACTGCTGGGCAACGACGGCCTCATGAGCGGCAACTGGTCCATCTGGGGCGCGGCGGCCAACACCCACCGCTCCGCCTGGAACGGCCGTAACTTTGAATACTACTCCGAAGACGCCATGCTCAGCAACGTGATGTGCGCCGCCGTCATCGAGGGCAGCCTCAAGTACGGCGTCATCATCGGGCCCAAGCACTTCGCCTTCAACGACCAGGAGACCCAGCGCTCCGGCGTGGCCCCCTACATGACCGAGCAGAAAGCCCGTGAAAACGAGCTGCGCGCATTCCAGGGCGCTTATGAAGACAAGGGCGCTTTGGGCATCATGACCTCCTTCTCCCGCATCGGCGCCACCCCCGTGAACGGCCACATCGGCCTGCTCAAGAACATCCTGCGCGGCGAGTGGGGCTTCAAGGGCCTCATGTCCACCGACATGATGAACTCCGCCGGTTACTTCCGTCCCGAAATGATCATCGCCTCCGGCGTGACCCAGATCGCCGACTTCTCCACCAACGAAACCATGCAGCAGGTGCAGGCCACCTGGAACTACATGACCCCCGAACTGGTGCAGCAGAACCCCGGCTTTGTGACCCTGGCCCGCGAAGCCATGAAGTATCAGCTGTACGCTTTCGCCAACAGCGAAGTGGCTTCCGTGAGCTTTGAAAAGGTCACTCCCTGGTGGGAAACCGCCATGAAGGCCGCTGAATACGGCTTCCTGGGTCTGGGCGTGCTCAGCTGCGCGCTGTACCTGGTAAGCAGCATGAAGAAGAAGGAGGAAAAATAATGGCTGCCAAGAATATGAAAAAATCCGGCGTGATCGCCTATGCGCTCATGGCGGTGCTGGCCCTGATCTCCTTGATCGTGTATCTGAACAATAACGGCTATATCTCCACGGCCCCCACGGCCAAGGACGAATTCTTCCAGAGCTATAACGTGCACGCTTCCCTGGTGACCTGGCTGACCATCGGCGGCATCGCCTGCGCCGTGATCGCCGCCCTGTCCGCCCTGCTGGCGGAGCAGAAGGGCTTCGTGGCCCTGTGCACAGACGTTCTCCGGGTGGCGGCTCCCGTGCTGATCATCGTGGCCCTGGCTTACTTTCTCACCGACCGGGTGGACGGCTTCGGCTATGTGTACGGCTCCAACCTGGCCTTGGGCAAGGATGACGCCTTTACCGCCGGCAGCCAGAGCATTCAGGGCATCGCCCTGTACTGCGCCACCTGGCTGGTGGGCATCGTGAGCGCCTTCCTGGGCCTGAAGAAAAAAGCCTGATAAAACCATGCTGCGGGGCAGCGGTCAACACCGCTGCCCCGTTTGCTTCATTCGCTGCTTCAGAAAAAGCCGAAACAGCGGCAAAAAGAAAGAATTCTCCCAAATCATCATGAGGGGTGATCATATGCTCAGCATTCGCAAGTTGACCGTGGAGCGGCTGGAGGCAGGCTGCGTCACGGATGAAAAGAAGCCCGGGTTTTCCTTTTCCGTGGACAGCGACCGCCAGGGCGCGCAGGTCAAAAGCGCGCTGCTCACCGTGAACGGCTGGCACGCGGCCATGACGCCGGGCGAAAAGACGCTCTACGCCGGGCCTGCCCTGAAGCCGTTTACCCAGTATGAAGCCACACTGCAGGTGACCGACGACGCAGGGGAGGAGGCCCAGGCCGCCCTCACCTTTGAAACCGGCCGCATGGATACCCCCTGGACCGCCCAGTGGATTTCTGATCCTACCTATATTTTTAAGGATCAGGGCGTCAGCCCCCGGCCCATGGTGTTCCGCAAGGCGCTGACGGTGGAAAAGCCGCTGAAAAAAGCCACGGTGTACGCCACGGCCATGGGCATTTACGCCCTGGAAATCGACGGCCAGCCTGTGGGCAGCCAGTATTTCGCGCCGGGCTTTACCTCCTACCCCACCCATTTGCAGTATCAGACCTACGACGTGACCGGGATGATGAAGGAATCCAGCGTGCTCACCGCCACCGTGGCGGGGGGCTGGGCGGTGGGCTCCTTCGTGTTCACCCGGAAGAACCGCTACGCCGCCGACCGCCAGGCGCTGCTTGCAGAAATCCGGCTGGAATATGAGGACGGGGAGATCCAGACCATCGGCACCGACAATACCTGGCAGGTCACCGAGGACGGCCCCGTAAAGATGGCGGACCTCTATGACGGCGAAACCTACGACGCCACCGTGAGCCTGGACAGCGTGTCCTGGAAGCCCGCCGCCGTGGAAGAAATGCGGGTGCATCCCAAAATCGAAGCCCAGTACGGCCTGCCCGTCACCGCCCACGAGGCCCTGGAGCCGGTGTCCGTTACCGAGCGGGGCGAGGAAATCATCTATGATTTCGGCCAGAACTGCGCGGGCATCGTGTGCATGACTGTAAACGCCAGCCAGGGCCAGAAGGTGACCGTGCGCCACGCGGAAATCCTGAACCCCGACGGCTCCCTGAACACTGCCTTCCTGCGCACCGCCAAGGCCACATTGACCTATACCTGCCGGGAAGGGGAGCAGACCTACGCCCCCCGGTTTACCTATATGGGCTTCCGCTATATCAGCGTCACCGGCATCACCCAGGACAATATTCAGGTGCGCCTAATTCCTTTGTATTCCGACGTAATGGAGGGCGGCGGCTTCACCTGCTCCGACGAGCGGCTGAACCAATTGCAGCGCAATATCCTCTGGGGCGCCCGCAGCAATTTTGTGGACATCCCCACCGACTGCCCCCAGCGGGACGAGCGCATGGGCTGGACGGGAGACATTGCCGTGTTCGGCCCCACCGCCTGCTTTAACTTTGATATGGTCCGGTTCCTGGAAAAATGGCTCAAGGATATGCGGGCGGAGCAGAACAAGGGCGGCGGCATTCCCAACACCGTTCCCGTGCACCTCTACGGCTTCCCCGCCACCATGCCCCGCATGGCCATCGACTGGTGGGGCGACGCCAGCGTGCTGGTGCCCTGGGCCCTGTATCAGGCCACAGGGGACAAAAAGTTCCTGGAAGAAAACTATGAAATGATGAAAAAGTACGTCAAGGCGTGCCGGTTCTGGGCGGGCTTTGGCGTGGGCAAATACCGCTATATCTGGCACACCCCCGCCACCTTCCACTTTGGCGACTGGGTGGCACCGGACGTGCCGAAAATGCAGCAGTGGCAGGCCCGCTCCCGCTGGACGGCCACCGCTTCCCTGTTTAACACCAGCCATCTTCTGTCCCAAATCGCCGCCATCCTGGGCAATGAAGCCGACGAACAAAAGTATGCCCAGCTGGCAGGCAAGGTCAAGGACGCCTATATCAGCGTGTTCACCGACGGGCAGGGCAAACTGAAGCAGGAATTCCAGACCGCTTATGTGCTGCCCTTGCAATTTCATATGTTCGGAGACAAGCAGAAGGCCGCCGCCCAAAACCTAAAGGAGCTGGTCCAGAAGAACGATTTCTGCATCGGCACCGGCTTCCCCGGCACCCCCTATATCCTCTTTGCCCTGGCGGACAACGGCCAGCAGGACGCCGCCTTCTCCATGCTGATGAACGAAAAATGCCCCTCCTGGCTGTATGAGGTCAAGGCCGGGGCCACCACCATCTGGGAGCGCTGGGACGGCCTGGATGAAAACGGCCAGTGCCCCATCGGAAACGACGGCACCGACGCTATGATCTCCTATAACCATTACGCCTCCGGCGCGGTGGGCGATTTCCTCTACCGCCGGGTGGCGGGCCTGGAGCCCACGGAGCCTGGCTACCGGAAGTTCCGGGTCAAGCCTATGATCGGCGGCGGGCTCACCTGTGCCTCCGCTTTCACGGAAACCCCCTTCGGCAAGGCCGCCGCTTCCTGGAAGAAGGAAAACGGGATGCTGACCATCGACGTCACCGTGCCTGTGGGCGCGGAGTGCGAAGTCATCCTCCCCGACGGAGAGAGGGCCACCTTCCGCTCCGGCACGCATCAGATGCGCTGCAAGGTGAACGAAGTGTAACCTGAAAAATGGAAAAACACTGGGGGAAACCATTCTTTGGAGTTACTTCGCATGGCCTGCGCTTTGCTTGCCCATGCTCCTTTCACTATGTTCATTGGCTGAAACCGCGCCAGGCGTCCCTTCAGGCCGTCTGGCTGTAAGAATGGTTTTCCCCAGGCCCCCTTCCAAGAAAGCTGTAAAATACACTTGTTCAGACTATTTGACATTTTGAGAAGATTCTGGCTTATAAAGCAGACTATAAAGAACGAAAAGCTCTCTTTCGTTATGATAGATTGCAGTTTATGCCAAAAAATCGGCCAATTACGCTAAAATGCTTTCCTGATTTGTTGATTTGTGGTATGATAGAATCCGGAAATAACATAGGAAAGAAAGGATGAACCGCATGAGCCAAACCGCCGCCAAGGGCAGCTTCTTTGATAAACTGCCCAGCCTGATCAAAAAGTCCAACGTGACCCTCTTCCCCGAAGGGCTGATGGGTTACCTGGTGGGCCCCACCCTGGCCCTGATGGCCAATTCCGTGCTGGCCAATTACTTCAACAAGTACATGACCGACGTGCTCAACATCAATTCCTGGGCCAGCGAATTCTTCAAATGGCTGCCCGTGATCTCGGTCATTTTCGTGGTGGTGGGCAACATCATCGTGGGTCGGCTCATGGACAAGAGCTCCTCCCGGGCAGGCAAGGCCCGGCCCCTGCTGCTGATCTCCGTGCCCATTTCCTTCCTGGCGCTGTTGATCCTGTTCGTTATTTCTCCCCTGGCCACCGACACCATCAATCCCCAGGGCCAGGGCCTGGCGCTGGTGTGCATCGCCATTGGCTATAACCTGTGGTTCGCCATCGCCTATCCCATGTACTATACCCCCCATGCCGCGCTGGTGAACCTGTCCACCCGCAACAGCAAGGACAGGACCCTGCTTGCCACCCTCTCCAACGCCACCGCCCTGGCGGCCATGGGCCTGTCCACCATGATCCTGCCCTTCTTCCTGAGCCTGCTCTTCGTGCCCCAGACCACCAATCTGCCCGAAGGCGCGGTGCTGCTGGAGAGCGGCGAATACGCCCTGAACGGCGTGGTGCTCTATGACGCCGTGGCCTCCTACAACCATTGGAAGATTTTCGTTATCGCCCTTACCGCCATCACCGTGGTAGGCGCGCTGGTGGAATTCATGTTCACCCGGGAGCGCGTCACCGAGGAATCCATGACCCAGGGCGACGCCGCCGCCCCCAAGAAGGCCCTGCCCATCGGCCAGCAGGCCAAGATCTGCTTCTCCGATAAATTCTGGGTCATCATGATGGTGTTCTTCTTCTGCTATCAGCTGGGCGGCATGGCCAAGAACGTTTCCCAGCTGTACTTCTGCCAGGCCATGTTCCCCAATGCCGACGGCGTGTATACCATCGCCAACGGCGGCAACATTTCCGGCTTCCTGGCCATCATCGGCGCCATTCCCACGGCCATCGGCATGGTGGCGGCCCCCATCCTGGCCAATAAGATCGGCAAGGGCAAGGCCATCTTCGTGGGCGCTGTGCTGGCCGTGGTGGGCGGCGCGCTGGGCCTGATCGCCCCCGCCAACCTGGTGCTGGTGTATGTGTCCTTCATCCTCAAGGCCCTGGGCTCCACCCCCGCCATGTATCTCAGCATGGCCCTGCTGGCCGACGTGCTGGATCATCAGGAAGCCATTCACGGCCAGCGCACCGACGGCCTGACCATGACCATCTACGGCGCGATCATGGCCGGCATGACCGGCGTGGCCACGGGCATCCTGAATATCGTTCTGTCCAACGTGGGCTATGCCGCGGACAACATTTCCTCCGCCGCCATCCGCGGGGCCATGCCCTGGGTGTTCATCGGCGTGGAAACCATTTGCTATCTGGTCATTTTCCTGATCTTCATTTTCATGGGCGTGGAAAAGTTCGGCAAGTACGACCATGAAGCCATCGTGGCAGACCAGAAGGCCGCCGCCGAAAAGGAAGGCCGCGCCTATATTTCCGCCGAGGAAAAGATTCGTCTGGAAGAAGGCGAAGAAGCCTACCAGGCCGAACTCAAGCGCCAGGCTGACGCCAAGGCCGCCGAGGAAAAGAAGCTGGCCGCCCTGTCCGCCGACGCCCGGAAGGCGCTGGAGGACAAGGAAGAAGCGGTGCGCAGGGAATTCAACGCCCAGCGCAGCGCCAATGGCCGGAAACCCGTTTAAACAATCTCCTGTCGAACCTGCGGCGGGCTGACCCACAGGGCCAGCCCGCCCTTTTGAATGGATGGAAGGGAAGGAACAGGCAATGCTTCTGCTGTGCGGACTATTTTTTCTATCGTCGGCGGTGATGTGGCCCCTGAACAGGCGGTTCGGCGGCGCGCGCCTGACCCTCCCCTTCCTCTCACTTTCCCTTTGCTGCGCCGGCGTGGCGGTGGGGGTGCTGACCCAGGGGGATCTGACCGCCGCCATTTTAGGGGTGATGGCCGTGGCCCTTTGCGCCTTGCTGTTCCCGGAAAGGAGCAAGGAATCATGAGCTTTGCGTCCGGCGCGTATCTTCTGTTTCTCCCGGCGGTGACGGCGCTGTACTGGCTGTGCCCGGGGAAATACCGGTATCTCCTTTTGCTGGCGGCGTCCTATGGCTTTTACATGGGCTGGAGCGCTCCCCTTGCTTTGCTGCTGCTGGGAGAAACGGCGGTGTGCTATGCTTCCTGCCTGATCGTGGAAAAGAAAAAAAGCAAGGGGCTGTTTGCCTGCTTGCTCCTGCTCATTTTCGCGCCGCTGCTGATTTGCAAGTATCCCTCCCGGATGCTGCTGGGCCTGTTTCCCGGCAATCTGTATGGGTGGCTCAAAGCTGCCGCCCTGCCGGTGGGCATTTCCTTTTATACCTTCCAGGCGGCTTCCTGCGTCATGGACGTGTACCGGGGCGATCAGCAGCCAGAGCGGAATTTTTTCCGGTTTGCCCTGTTCGTGTCCTTTTTTCCCCAGCTGGTGGCCGGGCCCATCGAGCGGGGAAAGGATTTGCTGCCCCAGCTCTGGGAAGAAAAGCACTTCCTGCGTTCCGATGTAGCGGCAGGAGGCAGGCTGCTCCTCAGTGGCTTTTTCCGGAAAATCTGCGTGGCGGATTTTATTGCGCCTTATGTGGACAGCGTTTTTTCCGTTCAGCAGCCCGACGGGTTTTCCGCGGCCCTGGGGGCGGTGCTGTTCGGGTTTCAGATTTACAATGACTTCGCCGGGTATTCTGAAATCGCCCTGGGCAGCGCCAGGCTGCTGGGCATCCGGCTGACCCGGAATTTCCGGGAGCCTTATCTGTCCCTGACCCTGCGGGATTTTTGGCGGCGGTGGCATATCACCCTGAACGGCTGGTTCCGCTCCTATGTGTATCTGCCCCTGGGCGGGAAAAACAGGCGGCTCTTAGCTGTATCGGCGGTGTTTTTGCTCAGCGGCCTCTGGCACGGGGCGGATGTGACCTTCCTTTTGTGGGGCGCTGTCCATGGAATGTGCTATCTACTGGAAAATGCCGTGACCCGGAAGCGGGGCAGGCCCTTGCCCGGCTGGCTGTCCTTTCCCTTCACTTTCGCGGTGGTTTCCCTTTCCTGGATTTTCTTTCGGGCCGCCGATCTTTCCAAGGCGTGGGAGATGTACGGGGCCCTGTTTTCCCCCTGGCATTGGGGCGCTGGCTGGCAGCAGAGCGGCCTGACGCTGATCGCCCTTTTCCGGCTGCTGCTGGCATTGGCAGTTTCCTTTTTTGCGGGCCGCTGGGCCTTTGATTCCAAGCCGCCGGTGAACCGGGATCTGGCTTTGGCGGTGCTGCTGGCGCTGGCCATTGCCCTGTGCTGGCTGTTTAACCTGCGCTCCGGCGGGGCCAACGCGTTTATTTATTTTCAGTTCTGAGAAAGGTATTTCTGGGGGAACTTATTCTGAAAAACAAATAACACATTTATGATGTTGCTTCCGCTGTTACGGCAAAAAACGAAAACACACCTGTATTCGTTGTTCTTTTGGCCCGACGGCTGTATAAAAAAAGTACCGTCCGGGCGAGCAGAACCCGGACGGCCGAAAAATAGGGCATAAGCGCTGAAGGGCGCTCAGTAGGACATGGTTGCGATCAGGCCGCCTGTGCCGTTTCCATTGAGGTTATCCGTGGAAACGGACACCTCCTGGGCGGAGCGGGTAACGTCCACCACAGCGTCGCCGCCGTAATAGCCGTCAGTGCGGATGATTTCATATTTCAGCACGCCATCCTGGTACACAGCCAGATGAGGATGCTGCACCAGGTATTCGATGTATTCCTCCATGCAGAAATCCATGATGTGCATCACAGCGGCGTTGGCCTTGCCCACGTAGCGGTAGATGCTCAGCTTGATGTTCTGGCCGGTTTTGTAGGATTTATCGGTGACGGTGCTGTTGGGATAGCCCTGCACGGGGAAACGGAAAATAATGCCGTATTCCCAGCTGTGCTCCACCATCCAATCGGACTGGGGCAGCTCATGGAATTTCTTGTCCATAATGGGGTCGCCCTTGGCATAGCGGCCCATGCAGAAGGCCAGGCCGGATTCATATTCGCTGGTGCCGGGCACGCTGTAGCCCGCGTTGATCACCCGTTCCACCAGCGCTTCCCCGGAATACCGGTCGGCGTATTCGGCAGCGGCTTTATCATACTTTTCCTGCTGCACTTCCCGGAGCCGGTAGCCTTCCTCCACGTTATAGTGCTCCAGGCCTTCGTCCTTGGCGGCAGCGATCATATCGCCCAGGGCGGTAATGGCGGGAGAAAGAAGCTTGACGCTGTTGCCCGCGGTGGGAATCCGTTTATCCGTGGTATGCACCACCAGCATTTCGGCAGTGCTCAAATCCTCGGGCACGGCGTGCCAGCGGTTCACCAGCATCATGCCGCTGGTGATCAATTCCATCCGGGAAGCTTCCAGCGACCGGGAATTGTTCAGGGGGAAGGCGCTCACGTCCACCACGTCCCAGCCCTGCGCCTTGGGCTCCGGCCAGCCAACGTTCTTTTCTTCCGCCTGCTTGGCCCGCTCCTCCGCTTTGGCCTCCTGATACTGCTGCTCCAGCAGCTGGTTTTCCTGCTCGGCCCGGGCCGCGTTTTCCGCCGCCTGCTCCTTCACAGACTGATCCAGCAGCACATAACCCGCCGTGCAGAGCGCCGTAAGCACGAACAGCACGATCACGATGCCCGTTAATTTCCGGTACGCATCCGACACGCGTTTCTTCGCCATGCATTTCACCTTCCAAAGGCGCATAAAGCGCCATTCAAAATCATGAAGTTTATTCTCCTTATTTATATCAGAATTATTACGAAATGTCAACTGTTTTTTAATAATAAATAGCAAACATTTTAAAAATTCGACGAAATGTTACAAAATTATGTACAAATCATTCTTCTTTCCGACACCTCTCCCCCCGGCAAAATCACCGCAGAATATATTTTTTATTGCCCATCCATGCGCCTTATGCTATACTGAACACAGTCAAATTCTATGAAAAGCAGGAGGAAGCGTTATGTCCGGAAAGCCTGTTTTCCGATGCCATTACCGCGCCCAGCTCACAGCGCCCCTGGAGGAGCTGCCGCAGGGACGGGAGAAAACCGAAGCATGCCGAAAGAAAGCGCAGCGGCTCATTCATGACGGCGCGCTTTTGACCGCCGGGCTGTACGTCTATGGGCGGCAGTTATTTCTCTATTATGAAGCCATCGGGGAGGAAATGCCGCCCGAAGCCTTCATGACCCCCCTGGACGAAGTCCTCTCCCCCTGGCCGCAGAAAGAGGAAACGGCCCGGTGGGCGAAAATGTATCCTATCTATTGGCACTGCGAACCCAAGGACGAGCAGGATTGGGAGCGGCGCCCCGCGCCCCTGCGCCGAAGGGGACGGATCGCCTATTTAAAGCAGGACACCATGTTTGAATATGTTTATCACCATTTCGCCATCGTGAAGGAAGGGCTGCTGAAAGGGGACCGCTACATGTCCATCGCCCTGCACGAAGATGTGCTGTTCAGCTATTTCGAGGAGCCCCGCTCCAGCGTGAACATCCGCCGGGTGGACGGGCCGGATTCCCAGGCCATTCAGGGCTGGCTGGACGTGGACCCCGAAGCCCACTTCATTCACCTGCCCGGCAGCAACGGGCAAAACTTCCTGCTGCTGCCGGAGGTGTTCGCGGTGGGAAGAGAATGATATTGTAAAGTTAGGAGTTAGGAGTGAGGAGTTAGGAGGTAATAGATTGCGCTTTCAATGCGCAAAGCGCACACGATGCGTTCCTCACTCCAAACAAAATAAAAGGAGGTTATTTTATGATCGCGCAATATCCGCCCATGGGCTGGAACAGTTGGGACTGCTACGGCGCGGCGGTGACGGAGGATACCGTCAAGGCCAACGCGGACTATATGGCGAAGCATTTGAAACAATTCGGCTGGGAATACGTGGTGGTGGACATTCAATGGTATCAGCCCACCGCCTCCACCCACGCCTACGAACCCTTTTCCCAGCTGGTGATGGACGAATACGGGCGGCTGCTGCCCGCGGAAAACCGGTTTCCCAGCGCCAAGGGCGGCCAGGGCTTTCGGCCCCTGGCGGATTACGTGCATGGGCTGGGGCTGAAATTCGGCATCCATATCATGCGGGGCCTGCCCCGGATGGCGGCCCACCGGCATCTGCCCATTTTGAACAGCGACGTTCGCTGCGACCAGGCCGCCGACCCCAATTCCATCTGCGCCTGGAACCCGGACATGTACGGCCTGAAATGCGATCTGCCCGCCGCCCGGGCCTATTACGACAGCATTTTTCAGCTGTACGCTTCCTGGGGCGTGGATTATGTGAAGTGCGATGATATCGCCCGGGAGTATCCCCGGTGCCAAAGGGAAATTGAATTGATCTCCGAGGCTTGCCGTGCCTGCGGGCGGGACATCGCGCTGTCCCTGTCCCCCGGCCCCGCGCCGGTGGAGCAGGCGGAGCACCTGAAAAAGTACGCCAATCTTTGGCGCATCACCGACGACTTCTGGGATGAATGGCGGCTGCTTCGGGCCATGTTCGAGCGGGCGGAAAAATGGTGCGTTCACGCCGGGCCTGGCCATTGGCCTGACGCGGATATGCTGCCGGTAGGGGCCCTTCGGCAGTGCTATGAGCAGGACGGCCAGGGCGGCGAAGCCGGGGAACACAGCCACCACGGCTGGACCAACTTTACCCAGGCCGAACAGCGCACCATGATGACCCTGTGGTGCATGATGCGCTCTCCCCTGATGATCGGCGGCGACCTGCCCAAGAATGACGAATTCACCCTGCATCTGCTCACCAACGCCCCCTTGCTGGCCATTGAAAAGGAAAGCTGGTGCGCTCATCCGGTGTTCACCTCCGAAAACGAATGCTGCTGGGTGGCCCCCCGGAAGGACGGCAAGGGCTGCTATGCCGCCGTTTTCAACCTGTCCGACGCGCCCCGGCAGGTATCCTTCCCCGCCGCCGCGCTGGAAGCGCCCTGGAAAACGGCGGTGGAGCTGTGGTCCGGCCGCGCCGATCAGGAATTGACCGCCTCCCTCCCGCCCCACGACGCGGCGGTGTGGCGGCTGGAATAACACAGTTAGGAGTGAGGAGTCAGGAGTGAGGAGTTGAAAGTTGTTCCACACAAAATGAATTCGTATTATGGCGCGAAGCGCAATCTATTAACTCCTCACTCCTCACTCCTCACTCCAAACTCCTCACTTGGTAATCCTCAAGCTCTCCAGGCTTTTCGCCGGGAGGGCTTTTCATTTTCCAAACTCATCCAGGCGCGGGATTTTTCTTTTGCTTTGCAGCAGGAAAAAAGGCGTCCGCGTCGTATTATGGAAGGATGCGCGTTTTGCGCATTTGAACGAGGAGGACAAATGGATGTTGACGGAAGAGATGCTGCGGGAATCTGTAGGGGAGGATTTATTTGCCCAGGGCAGCGCCATTTTCCATCGCGCCCTGGTGCGGGAAGCCAAGCGCGTCAGGGATGAACAGAAGGATGAAGTCTTTTATATCGTATCCGGGGACGAACGCCACACGGTCTCTGTTTCCGTGGGCCAGGTGCGCTGCGACTGCGGCGCGTCCCCTTGCGCTCATGGGGTGGCCGCGGCGCTGACCGCCCTGGAAAGCGGGGTCATGGCGGAGATGGAAAAGCGCCGGGCCCAGCTGGCGGCCCCCGCACTGTTTGAAGCGGTGTGCAGCATGCTGCCGGAAACCGACGGCATCCGCCTCTCCCCCGCCCTGTTTCTCACCCGGGAGGGCCTGCGCATCGGCCTGAAAATCGGAGAGGATCGGCTGTATGTGGTGCGCCATATCCCCCATTTCCTGGACTGCCGGGAAAAGGGCGAGGTGCTGCCCTTTGGCAAGGGCTTTGACTACAAGCCTCAGTGGATGCGCTTTGATGAAAAGCAGAATGCCCTGCTGGACATTTTGGCGGAAAGCTGCGAAAATCCCGGGGCCCGGGCCCTGACCGGCACCGACGCCCGGGTGATGCTTTTATCCCCAAGGGCGGCGCTGCGGGTGCTGGAAGCCTTGCGGGAGGTGCCCTTTACCCTTCAGGCCCGGGGCCAGCAGTACGCCTTAAACGGCATCAAGGCCCGCTCCATCCCCCTGAACTTTCACCTGAGCGGCACGCCTCAAAAGCTGAACATGTCCGTGGAGCTGCCGGGCTTCATCCTGCCCCTGACCAAAGATTACCGCTTTATCCTGGCCGACGGGGAATGCCTGGAGCTGCCCCCGGAGCAGCGGGAAATGATCGCCGTGCTGCACCGGTACTCCGCGGGCCGGGAAACGCTGTTCAGCTTTTCACCCCAGGATACCCAGCGGGTGATGAGCGAGCTGCTGCCCTTTCTGATGCAGGCGGCCACCGTGATCATCGATCCGGCCCTGGAAAACCATTTCCTGCATCTGCCCCTGAGCGCCAAAATCTATCTGGACAAAGAAGGCGCTGATGTGACCGCCAAGGTCTCCTTTCTCTACGGCCAGGTGGAATTGGACCCCTTCGATCCCGCCACCCAGCCCCAGGACGCGCTGCTCCTGCGGGACGCGGCGGCGGAGCGGGCCGTGCTGGACGAATTGGCCCAGGACGGCTTCCACATTTATAAAAACAGCGTTTATTTAAGCGGCAGCGAAAAAATATATGATTTTGTAACCGAGGGAGCGAACCGGCTGGCCCAGTGCGCCGAGGTCTTTTTCAGCAAGGATTTTCGGCGTCTGACCCCCAAGAAGACCCTGTTCCGGGGCGCGATCCACATGCGTTCCGGCCAATTGCAGCTGGAAATGATGGACGGGGACACCCCCATCGAGGAGCTGTTTCCCCTGCTGGACGCCCTGCGCAAGCGGCGGCGCTATTTCCGCTTCAAGTCCGGCACCTATCTGGATTTAAGCGACACCGCCGAATGGCAGCCCCTGGCCGAAGCCGTGGCGGAAAGCGCGGAAAGCACGGGCCATCAGGAATTGGGCGCGTGCTGGGCGGCGTACCTGAGCGCCTTGATCAAGGAAAACCACCTGAACGTGGAGCTGGACGACGCCACTTCCCAGGCCGCTTCCCTGTCCTTTACGCCCCCGGCCCCGCCGGTGGACTGCCTGCGGCCCTATCAGGAGCGGGGCTTTGCCTGGCTTTTGTCCCTCCATGCCCTGGGCATGGGCGGCATTCTGGCCGACGATATGGGCCTGGGCAAAACGGTGCAGACCCTGGCCGCGCTGCTTTCCACTGTCCAAAATGAAAAGGAGCGCAAGCCTTCCCTGATCGTGGCCCCCACCTCCCTGACCTACAACTGGCTCAGCGAATGCGCCCGGTTCACCCCCCAATTGTCCGTGATGCTGCTCAGCGGCGGCCAGCAGGCCCGGGGGGAGCAGATCGAAGCGTTAAGCGAAGGGACAGAGGCCCCGGATATCGTGATCACCAGCTATCCCCTCATCCGGCGGGACATCGCCATGATGAAGGATATCCCCTTCCGCTTTGCTATTCTGGACGAGGCCCAGCAGATCAAGAACGTGCAAAGCGTTGGGGCCCACGCGGTCAAGCAATTGACCGCCGAGACCCGCATCGCCCTCACCGGCACCCCCATGGAAAACCACGCCGGGGAATTGTGGAGCCTGTTCGATTTCGTGCTGCCGGGATATCTGCCCCGATACACGGAATTCCTGCGCCGCTGGGGCGAGGGCCAGAACGCGGATGACCTGCGCCGCCGCATCCGGCCCTTCCTGATGCGAAGGGTCAAGGGCGATGTG
>CAMOUF010000009.1 GCA_946626395.1 uncultured Clostridia bacterium | reverse complement strand
GGTCAACGTAGCCTTCGGCTCAGGGCTGCCGCCCGGCCTACGCTGAAAATGTGCCACTGGCACATTTTCCGGGCGCTTCGGCCCTACTACGCCTCCCTTCGTTCAGCTTTGCCAGAGCGAAAAATCCATCCCAAATCTGATAAGATTATAAAACGCGAATAGTATAATTCCAATCGCAACTGTTCAGCGATCGAGGTCAAGAACCCATGGAATCGGGATCAGGCTTTCGGTTCTAAGCAAAATAGCTTTACAAACCGTCATCCTGTTTGCGTAAGGCAGAATTAGCTTGGAACTTGGAACTTACAGCTTAGAACTTGTGTTCGATTCAAGCCGCAAAGAAGCCACGATTGAAGAAATACAACCCCAATATACAAGGAGGAGATTGACCCATGGACATGCTCAAGAAACTCTCCCTGGCCGGGCTGGTGCCTGTAATCAAAGTAAAGAACGCCGAGGACGCGGTGCCCCTTTGCACGGCGCTGAAAAACGGCGGCCTGCCCGTGGCGGAAATCACCTTCCGGACCGACGCTGCGGAGGAAGCCATCCGCCTGGTGCATGAAGCGCTGCCCGAAGTGCTGCTTGGCGCGGGCACGGTGCTCACCTGCGAGCAGGCGGACAGGGCCTGGAAAGCAGGCGCGGGCTATATTGTGTCTCCCGGTCTGAACCCCGTGGTGGTGAAGCACTGCATCGACAAGGGCTATCCCGTGCTGCCCGGCTGCGGCAATCCCAGCGATATTGAAGCGGCGCTGGCTTTGGGCTTAAAGACGGTGAAGTTTTTCCCCGCCGAAGCCCTGGGCGGCTTAAAGCTCATCAAGGCCATGGCGGCCCCCTACGGCGACGTGCGTTTCGTGCCCACCGGCGGCATCAATGAAAAGAACCTGCCCGATTACCTGGCCTTCCCCAAGATCGCGGCCTGCGGCGGCAGCTGGATGGTGCCGGACGACGCGGTGGAAAATAAGGATTGGGGCCGCATCGAGGCCCTGGCCCGGGAAGCTGTGCGCATCATGCTGGATCTGCGCATCGTGCATATCGGCATCAACAATGAAAATGAAGAAGTCACCTACCGGGAAGCGGAAAAGCTGTGCGCTCTGTTCGGCTGCCCCGTGACCAAGGACAGCAAAAAGAGCCTGTTCGTATCCACCCAGGTGGAAATGATGAAAACCAATTTCCGGGGCACTCACGGCCACATCGGCATGGGCACCAAGGACGTGGAGCGCGCCCAGTGGCATCTGGAACAGCGGGGCTTTACCTTTGACGAGGACACCGCCACCTTTACCCCCGACGGACGCAAGAAGTTTATTTATCTCCACGATGAAATCGCCGGCTTCGGCTTCCATCTGGTGATGGCGTAAAAAAGTACGGGGCGTACATTCTGCTTTGATTCAACGAACGATAGATGAGACGGGAGAGGATTTCGATGGAAAGATTGAATAAGACCTTGGTTCCCCAGGTAAAGCGGCCGGAGAATATCCGGGTGATGCAGTTTGGCGAGGGCGGCTTCCTGCGCGCCTTTGTGGATGAAATGCTGGACAATCTGAACACCCAGTGCGGCGGCGATTATGGCGTGGCCATCGTGCAGCCCTTGGAACGGGGCATGTGCAAGCTGCTGCGCGATCAGGACTGCCTGTATACCGTCATGCTGCGCGGCCGTGAGGAAAGCGGCGACGTGAAAAAGGTGAAGGTCGTGGGCACGGTGCTGGAAACCATCGAGCCCTACGCCGATTTCCAGAGCTATTTGGACCTGGCCAAGGTGGACACCCTGCGCTTTATCGTCAGCAATACCACCGAAGCGGGCATTGTGTATACCGGCACCGACTATTATGACGATCGGCCCCAGCCCTCCTATCCCGGCAAGCTGACCCGGTTCCTCCATGAACGCTTCCTGCTGGGCAAGCCCGGCTTTATCATCCTGCCCTGCGAGCTCATCGACGATAACGGCTATCACCTCAAGGACGCCGTGCTGAAAACCGCCGAGCAGTGGAAGCTGGGGGATGCATTCATCTCCTGGCTCAAGAACGACAACATTTTCTGCTCCACCCTGGTGGACCGCATCGTCACCGGCTTCCCTCGGAAAGAGCTGCCCGGCCTGTTTGAAGAACTGGGCTATGACGATGAGCAGCTGGACACCGCCGAGCCCTTTGGCCTGTGGGTGATCGAGGGCCCCGAGCAGGTGAAGAAGGAGCTGCCCCTGGACAAGGTGAACCCCGTCATCTTTACCGACAACGTGAAGCCCTATAAGCTGCGCAAGGTTCGCATGCTCAACGGCGCCCACACCACCATGGTGCTGGGGGCATACCTGGCGGGCTTGGACACCGTGGGCGAATGCATGGCGGACAAGGACGTGCGGCCTTTCCTGGAGCATGCCCTGAACAACGAAATCATGCCCAACGTGCCCCTTCCCGAAAAGGAAGTGAAGGACTTTGCCGACGCCGTTTGCCGCCGGTTCGAGAATCCCTTCAACCGCCATGAGCTTTTGTCCATTGCCCTGAACTCCGTCAGCAAGTGGACGGCCCGCGTGCTTCCCACCCTGAAGGATTACCAGAAAAAGACCGGGGAAATTCCCGCCTGCCTGGCCTTCGGCCTGTCCTCCCTGATCTGCTTCTATACCGGCATCAAGCAAAACGAAGCGGGGGACTATGAAGGCATCCGGGACGGAAAGCCCTATCCCGTGAAGGACGACGCCCATGTGCTTGCCTTCTTCGCGGCCCAGACCGCCCCTGACGCTCACGCCGCCCTTTCCAATGCCGCCCTGTGGAACGAGGATCTGACCCAGGTTCCCGGCCTGGAAGAAAAGGTGGACGCCCAGATCAAGGAAATCCAGGCCGTGGGCATTCGTGCCGCCATGCGTAAGGCTTTTGAAAAGTAAGGGAGAAAAACATGAGCGACTACATCAAGCTGCATGAATTGGATAATGTGGGCGTGCTGATTTCTCCCCGGGAGGGGATTCCCGCCGGACACAAGATCGCCTTAAAGGATATCTCCCAGGGGGAAAAGATCATCAAGTACGGCTGCCCCATCGGCACCGCCCAAAGCGACATCAAGGCGGGGGAATGGATTCATTCCCATAACCTGAAAACCGCCTTGAGCGGCGAAAAGGAATATACCTATGATCCTCAGCCCATCCATCAGGCCGCGCCCTTTGAAGGCTCCTTCATGGGCTATGAGCGGGAGGACGGCCGCGTGGGCATCCGGAATGAAATCTGGGTGCTGCCCCTGGTGGGCTGCGTCAACCATACCGCCCAGCGCATCGCCGCCGAAGGCAGCAAGCTGGGGCCCGCGCCGGTGTATACCTTCCCACATCCCTACGGATGCAGCCAATTGGGCGACGACCATGCCCGTACTCGGGAATTGCTCTGCGCCCTGGTGCGCCATCCCAACGCGGGCGGCGTGCTGGTGCTGTCTCTGGGCTGCGAAAACAACACCCTGGATGCTTTTAAGGAGCACCTGGGCCCTGTGAATGAAAAGCGGGTCAAGTTCCTGGTCTGTCAGGAATGGGAGGATGAGGAAGCCGAAGCGCTCAAGCTCATCGGGCAATTGCAGGATGAACTGAAAAACGATCGGCGAACCGAGCAGCCTCTTTCCAAGCTGGTGATCGGCCTCAAGTGCGGCGGCTCCGACGGCTTCTCCGGCATCACTGCCAACCCCCTCCTGGGCGCGGTCAGCGACGGCGTCTGCGCCGCGGGCGGCACCGCCCTGCTCACCGAAGTGCCCGAAATGTTCGGCGCGGAATCCCTGATCATGGGCCGGTGCAGGAATCAGGAGGTATTTAAAAAGACCTGCGATCTGATCAACGGGTTTAAAAAGTATTATCAGGACAACCATATGCCGGTGTATGAGAATCCCTCTCCCGGCAACAAAGCGGGCGGCATTACCACCCTGGAAGAAAAATCCCTGGGCTGCACCCAGAAGGGCGGCCTGGGAGAGGTGCAGGACGTGCTGCAATATACCCAGCCCGTGACCCGCAAGGGCCTGAATCTGGTCTGGGGTCCCGGCAACGATATCTGTGCCGTCACTTCTCTGACCGCTTCCGGCGCCCAGATGATCCTGTTTACCACCGGCCGCGGCACCCCGCTGGGCGGCCCGGCCCCCACCCTCAAGGTAGCCACCAACGCCAACCTGGCCGCCAAAAAGCACGAGTGGATCGACTTTAACGCGGGGCAGCTGCTGCAGGGAAAAACCATGGCGGAGGCCGCCAAAGAGCTGTTCCAGCTGGTGCTGGCCACCGCTAACGGCCAGGAAACCAAGGCCGAGCAGCACGGCTATCGGGAAATCGCCATTTTCAAGAGCGGCGTAACCTTATAATCTAAGCATAAAAAAGAGGAACCGTCCTGTTTCAGGAATGGCTCCTCTTTTTCATTGCTGCATAATCCAATGGGATAGCCTTGGCATCTGTCCGTTAACCCAACACAGATACAAGATATTCAACGTTCTCCTTGACCGGCAATGTCCCATCCATGCGAATGACGGGGCAGTTCACCGTCTCAAGCCACTTTTTTGTATCATCCTCAGGCCTGCTGTCTACGAGTGAAAACCATGCGGATTCCTGATCATACAAATCCCCGCCAGGCAAAATTCTTTCCCCAAATTTTTCGTAGGAACGATTCCGGACACGCTGATGTCTGATCTCCTTGGGAACATCAATCAACACGATATGATCCAGGGCGGCAATGAATGGATCGCCATAATCCCCCTTTACAGCGGCAAAAACAAATCTGCTGTTATCCGCTATTTTTTCTTCCAGAAGCTCAATGACCTCTTCCTTGCTTCTTGGGCTGGAAAAGAGGTATGTGCTGTCTGATTTCGGGAAATAGAGATCTTCATTGTCAATGAATCGATAACCGATCCGTTCAGCAAGCATTTTGCCAACCGTGCTTTTTCCAACGCCGTTGAGCCCGCAAATCAATATTCCCAAATCAACGCACATCCTTGCTTTTCTAAGCTGTCACGCAGCATAAGAAATCAAATTATTCGCAGTCGTATACGCCGTCTTCCCGGGCCAAAATTTCCGTTTCATAGAAGGCTTGCATCCCGCGGATCATGAAGCCGATATCCTTGACGCCGGCGGTTTCATAGGCGCTGTGCATGGCCAATTGCGCCAGGCCGATGTCCAGGGTGTTGATGGATACGTGGGTGCCGGAGATATTGCCCAGGGTGCCGCCGCCGGGCATGTCGGAGCGGTTGGCGTAATGCTGCACAGGCACCTCCGCCTTTTTGCAGATGCTGTGGAACACCGCTTCGCTCACCCCGTCGGTGGTGTATTTCTGATTGGCGTTGAACTTGACCACGATGCCCTCGTTCATGTAGGTGGCGTTCTGGCCGTCGGAAAACTCGGGGTGGTTGGGATGCACAGCGTGGGCGTTATCGGCGGACAGCATGAAGCTGTTGGCCAGGGCGGTGTAATAGTCTTCTTCCTCCTGTCCCAGGGCGGAAATAACGCGGCGCAGCACATCGGAAAGGAAGGTGGAGGCGGCCCCTTGCTTGGTGGTGCTGCCCACTTCTTCATTGTCAAACACGCAGAACACATTGGCGTGGCTGCCTGGCGCGGCGGCCTTGAACGCTTCCAGGGAAGCGAAAGCGCATTCCAGATCGTCCAGCCGGGGGGCGGACACGAATTCTTCCTTCACGCCCCACACGCTGCCCGGGGTGCGGTTGTAGAGGTACAGGTCAGCCCCCAGCAGGTTTTCCAGTTCCACTCCGGCGGCTTTGGCGATTTCCGCCTTGAAGGTATCCTTGGCGTCCATAGTGCCCCAGAGGGGAAAGGTGTCCACGGCGGCGTTGAATTTGTAGCCCTCGTTGATCTGACGGTTCATGTGAATGGCCACGTTGGGAATCACGGCCATGTCCCTGTCCAGGTTCACCAGCACGGTGGAAACGCCTTTTTCCGTTTTCACCAGCGCCCGCCCGGCAATGGACAGGGGCCGGTCCAGCCAGGTGGACATGATCATGCCGCCGTAGCGTTCGGTGTCCAATTGGATATACTTGCCCCGCACGCTGACCTCGGCGTTTTCCTTGATTTTAAAGGTGGGGGAGTCCGAATGGCTGGCAATGAGCTGGAACGCCTTCACAGGGCCTTGGGGCAGGGTAAAGGCGATGATGCTGCTTTTGTTCCGGGTCACGTAATATTTTCCCCCAGGGGCGAGACGCCATTTGTCCTGCTCGTTCAAATGGGTAAATCCTGCCAAGTCCTTTTCCATAGCATCCACGGCGTGGAAGCTGGTGGGGCTTTTTTGAATAAAGGCAATCAGGCGGCGGGCCTGATCCTGATCAGAATACTGCATAGCGCAAAAACCTCCCGATCTTTTTATCTTCCTTATAATACATGAACCGGCAAATTTACGCAATATATTTTTTTATCATTTCCCGCTTGACGGATGAGGCGGGGCAGCATATAATAGCATTGAAAATTGCACAGACCACTTGAAGCTTCTTCGGGGATGGGTGAAATTCCCTACCGGCGGTGACAGCCCGCGAACTGAGTTTATCTCAGCCGATTCGGTGAAATTCCGATGCCGACAGTACAGTCTGGATGAGAGAAGAAACGGATAAAGCTGCGGGATCATTCTCCTGCGCATCCGCCCCTGAAAGCGAAGCTGCTTTGAGGGGCGTGCTTATTGTAAGGAGGAAAGCGACATGTCAACCCAAACCCGCAAACCCAACATTTTTTCCACCCCTTACCTGACCCGCATGGCCATTCTGGTGGCCGTGGCCTCCATCCTGTTTCTGATCGAAGTGCCCGTGGTGGCGTTTTACAAGCTGGACGTGAGCAATCTGCCCGTGCTGCTGGGGGCCTTTTCCATGGGCACGGTGCCGGGTCTGATCATCCTGGCCCTGAAAAGCGTGATCGGCCTGCTCCATTCCTCCAGCGCCGGGGTGGGTGAGCTGGCTGATTTCCTCATGGGCGCGGCGCTGATCGTGCCCGCCTCGCTGATTTATCACGGCAACAAGACCCGGAAAAATGCCCTCATCGGCATGGCGGTGGGCACGGTGTGCATGGTGGCGGTGGGCGTGCTGGCCAACAAATTCATTATGCTTCCCTTCTATATGGGGGCGTATCACATGGATATGGAAGGCATTCTGAAGTTCGCCAATGTGGGCGGCGTGGACAGCGAATGGAAGCTGCTGCTTTTGATCACCGCTCCCTTCAATCTGCTCAAAGGCGTGGTGCTCAGCATTTTGACCGGCCTGATCTACAAGCCCCTCTCTCCGCTGCTGCACGCAAGGATTCAATAAAGACAGAGGATAAACCAATGAAAGAAACCTATCGCATTTCAGGCACCGTGGCCCATGGCAGGGGCAACGGCCATACCGTGGGCATGCCCACCGCTAACCTGCCCTGCCCGGCAGGAAAAGCCCATCCGCCCTTCGGCGTGTACGCTTCTTGGCTCACCGTGGATGGAAAGGATTACATGGGGGTGACCAACGTGGGCCTGCGCCCCTCTGTGGCCAGCGACCCCGTTCCCACCGTGGAAACCTATCTTCTGGATTTTTCCGGCGACCTGTATGGGAAAAAGATCACCGTCACGCTGCGTTCATTCCTTCGGCCCACCCTGAAAATGCGTTCGCTGGAGGATGTGAAAATCCAGGTGGAAAAGGACGCGGAAGCCGCCAGGGCCGTGCTTTCAAGTGAATCAAATCAATAAGAACCGGGAGAACCGTTCTATCAACAACGGCTCTCCCGGTTTATTCACGATCGGGCTGCCTGTAAGCGAAAGCATTCATGAAACGCTGATAGGAATGAACCATGGCGGGTTCTTTATTCTACAAATTGCTTCATCACGAAGCCGGACAGGTCGTCCGTGCGCACCGCCAGCCATTCGTCGTTCACGTCTTTGGTCACGATCAGTTCCTGGCCGTAATAGAGCAGCTGCACCACCTCCGACTGGGTGCTGGGCTGGGAGCGCAGGTTCAGATAGGACGTCACGCCGATATTGACCACCCTGACCTTTCGTTCCGCAGGTCCGGGGGTGGAGCGGACTGCCATGGGGGTGGGCCGGGGCGTAGGCGTGGCGGCGGGGCCGGGCGTCGTCAGGAACCGCTGGTTCAAGGCCTCGGGCTCTGCATAGGTATAGCGCATGGCCTGTACCTGCATCCCGGGATAATAAAAGCGCAGGATTTGGTCATAGGTCCAATGGTACACCTTCGCCATTTGCTGAGCGCCCCGCTGGCTCATGCCCACCCCATGACCGAACCGGCGGCTTTCCAGCACGAAAGCGTCGTTTGTTTCCCGGACGGTGATCAATTCGTTTCTGGAAGCATTGATGCTCAGGTTCAGCGCTTGTTCCACTGAGGGGAAAATATCCAGGGTGACCAGCACGGGCTCCGGCAGCGTTTCCATGGGCGACCATTTTTCCCCGGGCACAGGCGCGGGGGAGGCGGTGGGGGCAGGCGTGGCGTTTTCAAACACCTCAAAGATGGAAGCGTCCTCTTCCTGCGCTTGGGTTTCCGGCAGCAGCCTTCTTCCTTCCACCGTCAAAAACAGCCGCAGCAGCGTCATCACCCGGGACGGGGAATCCCGGTACATGGGCAGGGCGGTTTCCGCTTGGGTAATGCCGGTAACGCGGATATGCTCCACATCGCCGTCGCAGCCCCGGCTTTCCATGAGCTCGGTCAGGGCGCTGAGGATGGGCTCTTTGAGCGGCCCCAAATCCTCATTACCGGACAGCTTCTTGGGCAGGGACGCTTTTCTGACCACGCTTTCCGGATTTTCCAGATCATAGGGGTCGTCGGCCATCAGCAGATAATTGTAATTGCCCTTGCCCCACACGTGAGACGCCAGCTCTGTTTGTCCGCCGTTGCTGGCGGAGTAATAGCATTCGGCCAGGCTGCCCTGATAATAGCCGCACAGGCCCTCCGTTTCCTTTACCGCCTGAGCGGCGTTTTTGTTTTCCACTTTCACGCCGTAATACGCCTGGTCGTTGGTGTTGTCCACCAGGTCGTATTCTTTGCCTGTTCCCGCCTTGCGCAGGGCGTAGGTGCGGGCGGCGACGGCTTGGGCCTTCAGGGCTTCCAGGGGAAAGGAATCGCTCATTTCATAGGGCACCACCCCCAACAGATATTCTTCCACCGGCGCGTACAGCACAGCCTGCAAAAAGCCGTTTGCAATGGAAAGGTGAATGGAGCCCGGGTGCAATTCATACGCGCCGTTAAAGCGCACGCCGTTTTCCAGGCCGTCCCGGGTTTCATGGCGGGTCAAAATCAGCGTCTTTCCGGCGTTCAGGCTCATGCCGCCGTAATACACGTACAGGGTGTTTTTTTCGCACAGCACCGTCAGATGGCTTCCCCGCTGAAAGGCCAGATCGTTTAAGGTATAGCTGCCGTCCAGGGCGATGTCCGCCTGATTGGTGAGCTTGAGCCGGGTCAGCAGCACCCGCACCAGCCCAGTTTCCTTTTCCGCTTTGGCAGGCATCACCCACGGAAAAAGCAAAAGCAGTGTCAGAGCAAAAGCAATGTATCGAGCGTATCTTTTCAATCGTTCCTCCCCCTTTACGTCGTGATCGGTGTTTCAATATATGAGGGCATATCGGGAAAATATCAGCCCGGAATTGTAAATTTCCCAAGGGTTAGCTTAGCCGGAGGGCTGCGTTTTCATCCGCCTTCTTTTGATCCAGGTATTCTTCCAGCGTCAGGTTCCGCCGGGCCATTTCTGTGGCGGCGGTTACGCCCACATAGCGCAGATGCCAGGGCTCAAAGGAATAACCGGTTATGGCTTCCTTGCCTTTGGGATACCGAAGGATGAATCCGAACGCGGGCAGATATTCATGGACGCGGGCAAAGATCGCTTCCTTATCCATCATTTCGTCGTTATCGTCAATGACCCGGCCATCCTGGATCAGGCAAATATCAATGGCCAATCCGGTATGATGCTCGGAATAGCCCGGCACGGCGGCATAGCTGCGGCAGTAGGCTTCTCCGAACTGCGCCATGAATTCATCCCAGATTTGCTGCTGGCTTTCCAGGGAACGGTACACGCTGTCCAGATCAATCTGGATGCCCTCGTCCCCAAACAGCTTTTCTTTCAGCGCCCGGTAATGATCAAAGGTTTCTTTTTCAATGCGGAATTCCTGGTTTCTGTCATTCAGAACGCTGATCAATTCCACCCTGGCAAGCCAATCTTCCGGCAGGCTGTGGGTTTTATTGATGAGCGTGATATACATATCGCCATTAGATTGTATCATTTTATCTCGTTCGCTTTCTTTTTATGATGGTTGACGCAGGCGGATCAATCGACAAAATTTCCGTCTTTTCATCATCTTATACGGAATCAGACCCTGTGTCAAGCGTTTCCTGTTTTTTCCTTTCGCTCATTCTGCCAAATCTTCCCGGCGATGCCAGCGCGCATAAAAGCGAGCCCGGCGGAAAAACCTATGGCTGAATCGAGTCAAGGAGGCGCTGAAAATTGCGAGCAACAGGCATTGTACGCAGAATAGATGAATTGGGCCGGGTGGTGATTCCCAAGGAGATTCGCCGCACCCTGCGGATTCGCGAGGGTGACCCGTCCCTGATGGCATTGACACGAATGGAGCGGTTTTGCATTGCGCTGATGGATACGGCTGACAGATTTGGCGCCAAATAAGCCAAAAACCGGATTTGATGTACGAAAGGGGGAATGAACATGGATTTCTATACGGCATTTTACGATATGGACGAAAATCGCGTGTTTGTCTGGATGACCGATGGCAGGATCATCGCCATCGACTGCACGAAGGTGGAAAACACTTTCGCCGATAACCTGTATGAGCGTTCCGAACTAGATTACCTGATCTATAACGATCCTGCTGCTTATGCGGACTTGATCCTCAATGGAGATGCAGGACAGTATTTGAAGGCGGTAACTATAAATAGGATGGATGAAGCCCTGAATTGATCCACAGCCCCCGCGCATGAAAATGCGTGGGGGCTATAATTCTTTTGCCAACGTTCAAGCTTCAAATGACGATTTACAATATATTTCAGAAATATACATGAGAAATAAAGAATCATGATCTGTGTTACATGAAAAATGCACAGGAAAGATCGTCCATTCCTCTTGAAAATGAAATACACCGACTATTTGAGCCGGTGCACTTGCATATCAGCATAATCATATGGCTTGATAATCAAACATCCCCATCACTGCGTCGGAAATATCCATGATATCAAAGTAGGGCGCAGCGGTGATTTTGGAGAAATGCCGGGCGTCGAGATCCGCATAGCGGACTTGCTCGCAGAGGATGAAGCCCTCGATGGGGCAATCCTTCAATCGGATATGCAGCGGGCCATCAACGGCATCCTTCACGATGGGGCAGACGATGGCCTTGCCGGAGGCGTTGAAAAAGTTATTGCTGACGACGATCACGGGATGAGTCAGCCCGCTGACCCGCAGCAAATCGCCTTGCTCGATCTTCATTCGTTACCACACCTCGCTGCCTGCCGGTTCTTCCCGGACCATTTCTTCCGATAGGTTCAGCTGCCCGCCATAAGCGGCAGCCCTTTCTTTCAGGCTGCGATGGCGAAACTGCGGCGTCAGGACGATCTGCCCGTTCACGACCTCGGCGTTCAGCGAATCGCCCAGGGATACTCCGGCGCTGCGCAGGAATTCTTTTGTAAAGCGCACGCCTGATCCGTTTCCCCATTTCTGCACTTTCATCTGCATCAGAATCGCCTCCTTGTTTATACATAGTATAAACCAAAAACGGACTGCCTGTCAATATAAAAGCAGTTTTTGGTGGCGGTTCGCTTTATTATCAATGATTTTGCGGCTAATTTTTGATTCAAATTAAAATCTGCCGAAAATGGAAGGGCTTAATTGATGCAACTGCGCAAGAATTCAATTTGATGCTGAAATTAACAGAGGCGTACTGAAAACAGCAAACAAGGCACATACAAAACTTGAAATCAAAGAATAAAGAAAGCCTGCCGCCTTTCCAAATCTTCCCGCCGCACCTACTGGCATAAAAGCGCTTTTCATGGAAAAAATGAAGAATGCTGACAGACAGTAAGGAGGCGCTGCATTTGAAAGCGACAGGCATTGTACGCAGAATCGACGAGCTGGGCCGGGTGGTGATCCCCAAGGAGATCCGCCGTACGCTGAGAATTCGCGAGGGTGACCCGTCCCTGATGGCATTGACACGAATGGAGCGTTTTTGCCTCGCGCTGATGGATACGGCGGACAGATTTGGTACTAAATAAGCCAAAAGCTGGAATTGAAGCACGAAAGGAGAATAAACATGGATCTCTATACGGCATTTTATGATATGGACGAAAACTGCGTGTTTGTCTGGATGACCGACGGCAGAATCATCGCCATCGACTGCACGAAAGTGGAAAACACCTTTGCTGATAACCTACATGAGCGTTCTGAACTGGATTACCTGATCTATAACGACCCCACAGCCTATGCGGACTTGGTCCTCAATGGCGATGCAGGACGGTATTTGAAAGCGGTTACAGTTTACAAAACGGATGAAATCTTGAGTTGATCAGCAGCCCCCGTGCGAAATTGATAGCACGGGGGCTTTAACGTTCAGCAGTT
>CAMOUF010000008.1 GCA_946626395.1 uncultured Clostridia bacterium | reverse complement strand
GGTCATACTGCCTTTACCACGCTGGCTGATCGGGCTGTTCATGTGCTTGGACAGTTTCAGCACTTCAATCAGATTTGTAAACTACTCCATGGTAGTTTTCAAGGATACAGTACTCCTAATTTGCTGGCAGGAAGTACTTTCTCTGGACGAACAGATGATCCATTCTCTATGGGTAGAAACGTAGTAATACTGGGGTTTCCAGGCGTTTGGGAGGAAAGCGCAGGCGAACGCTGGCCGCTTCTCCTAAGCCGAACGCCGTGAGTTCGTTAGGTGACAGGAATGTGTTCTTGCTAAAAACGATTTAGTGACGATTAAGTCAAACTTTTTTGCTTGACTTTTACTTCATTATTTGCTATTCTATAGTTGTCAAGCGTGGCAACACTTTGGCAACACAAAGTCAGATAGCCCATCCCAAAGGATGGAATATGACGAATGTGGATAATGAGAGCTAAATAAGCCTAACAAAATCGCTTAAAATGGCTTTGCCAGGAGCGAGTGGGAATAGGATTGTACAAACATTGTTTTTGAGGGGTTATGGGCTTGACTTCTTAAAAAACGGTGGTAAACTGCTAACATAAATTGACAGAAAGGCGGGATTTCCATGAAACGCAGCTTGAACGCGCAGTCCTTATCCCGCCATATGTATGCCCCCATGGTGTCTGTTTGCCATACGGTTCAGAACGCAGCGCAGAAGCTTTACGCTCTGCGCTTTTACTTTTTTGTGTTCTTTTTTACGCGCTCTCCCATCTGCAGGAACTGCTCCTGATGAAAAAACGAAGTTCATCAAGACGGCTCTTCCGGATGGGAAGGGCCGTCTTTTTGATAAATCAAAAAACGACAGGAGGAACCACTTATGAAAAAAACAGCCGCTATGATCCTTGCCCTCGTTTTGACGCTTAGCCTGAGCGCAGCCGCTATGGCGGAAGACACCTACCGCGTCGGCATTTGCCAGCTGGTGCAGCACGTGGCGCTGGACGCCGCCACCCAGGGCTTCCAGGACGCGCTGAAGGAAAAGCTGGGCGACAAGGTGACCTTTGACGTGCAGAACGCTTCCGGCGATTCCAACACCTGCTCCACCATCGTGAACAACTTTATTTCCGGCGGCGTGAACCTGATCATGGCCAACGCCACCCCCGCCCTCCAGGCTGCCGTGGCCGCCACAGGCGATATCCCCATTTTGGGCACCAGCGTGACCGACTACGCCACCGCCCTGGATATCGACGATTGGAACGGGGCCACCGGCATGAACGTGTCCGGCACCAGCGACCTGGCTCCCCTGGAACAGCAGGCCAATATGCTGCATGAGCTGTTCCCCGACGCCAAGAAGGTGGGCCTGCTCTATTGCTCCGCCGAGCCCAACTCCAAATACCAGGTGGATGTGATCACCGGGTATCTGACCGCCCTGGGCTATGAATGCGTGGAGTACACCTTCGCCGATTCCAACGACGTGGCCTCCGTGACCCAGAACGCCTGCGACGGCTGTGATGTGCTGTATATCCCCACAGATAACACTGCCGCTTCCTGCACCGAAGCGATCCGGAACGTGCTGGAGCCTGCCATGAAGCCTGCCATCGTGGGTGAAGAAGGCATCTGCGCGGGCTGCGGCGTGGCCACCCTGTCCATCAGCTATTACGATCTGGGCTATGCCACCGGCGAAATGGCCTATGAAGTATTGGTCAATGGCGCTGATGTGGCCACCATGAATGTGCGCTTCGCCCCCAACGTGACGAAGGAATACAACGCGGAAATGTGCGCGCTCCTGGGTGTTCAGATTCCCGAGGACTACGTGGCGATTCAATAATACTTTGCGGAAAAGGAGCAGCGAAAGCTGCTCCTTTCCCGCGGCTTGGAGGTTTCCTGTATGAACTTGACCGCTCTTCTCAACGCGATGCCGGGAGCCATTACCCAAGGGCTGATCTGGGGCATCATGGCCATTGGCGTATATATCACCTATAAGGTGCTGGACCTGGCCGACCTGACCGTAGACGGCAGCATGGCCACCGGCGGTGCGGTGTGCGTAATGCTGATGCTGAACGGGGTGAACGTGTGGGTAGCGCTGCTGTGTGCTGTCATCGCCGGGATGCTGGCGGGGCTGCTGACAGGCGTATTCCACACCGCCATGGGTATCCCGCCCATATTGGCGGGCATTCTGACCCAACTGAGCCTGTATTCCATCAACCTGGCGATCATGGAATTTAAGGCCAATCAGGGCATCAACGTGACCAAGTACGCCCTCATCGTCAGCCAACGGAACGTGCGGACGGCAGGCTTCGGCAATCCCATCTTTACCGTGCTGCTGATTCTGGCGCTGCTGATCGGCGTTCTGTATTGGTTCTTCGGCACGGAATTGGGCTGCTCCCTGCGCGCTACCGGGGCCAACGAAGCCATGTCCCGGGCCCAGGGCATCAACACCAACAAGGCCAAAATCCTGGGTCTGATGATCTCCAACGGCATCGTGGCCCTGTCCTCCGCTCTGCTTTCCCATTATCAGGGCTTTGTGGATGTGAACATGGGCCGCGGGGCCATCGTGATCGGCCTGGCCGCCGTGATCATCAGCGAAGTGGTTTTCGGAAAGCTGTTCCGGAATTTTGCCCTGAAGCTCACGGGCGTCGCCATTGGCGCGGTGATTTATTACATCGTGATTCAGGTGGTGCTGTGGCTGGGCCTGAACACCAACCTGCTCAAGCTCCTGTCCGCGCTGATCGTGGCTGTTTTCCTGGGCATTCCTTACTGGAAGGCCCATTTCTCCGTGAACCGCGCGGGCAAAGGAGGACGGGAACATGCTTGATTTAAAGAACATCAGGAAAACCTTCAACGCCAAAACCGTCAATGAAAAGGTGGCCCTGAATGGGCTGAACCTGCACCTGAACGACAGCGATTTCGTTACCGTCATCGGCGGCAACGGCGCGGGAAAATCCACCATGCTCAACGCCATCGCCGGGGTATGGCCCATTGACCAGGGCAGCATCGTGATCGACGGCGTGGATATTTCCCGCCTGCCGGAGCACCGCCGGGCTCCATTGCTGGGCAGGGTGTTTCAGGACCCCATGACCGGTACCGCCGCTACCATGCAGATCGAGGAGAACCTGGCCCTGGCCGCCCGGCGGGGAGAAAAGCGCACGTTAAAGGCGGGCATTACCCGGGCGGAAAGAAGTCGGTACCGGGATCAGCTGGCCGCCCTGGGGCTGGGCCTGGAGGACCGCATGACCACGAAGGTGGGTCTGCTGTCCGGCGGCCAGCGACAGGCGCTGACGCTGCTCATGGCGACGCTGAAAAAGCCAAAGCTTTTGCTCCTGGACGAGCACACCGCTGCCCTGGACCCCCGCACCGCCGAGAAGGTTTTGCAGCTTTCC
>CAMOUF010000007.1 GCA_946626395.1 uncultured Clostridia bacterium | reverse complement strand
CGCCGATGACCGCCTGTGGCGGGAATCTCATCGGCGGTGAGATCAGCCGAAACGAGCAATGTCCGCATCAAGCGGACTTGCGACGATTGAGGCTGCGGATCGCATAGGCCCCTGCCTCGTCGTTTTCCTTCTCATCATGATTGTTATGGTTTTAGAACGCGAATAGTATAGCCCGCTGGGGGCAGTTTTTTCCCGCTCCAAAGCATTGCGGCATCAGTGAAAATATGGTAAGATAAGGATGAATCAACCGCATCCCATTTCGACAGAGGAGGACATATGATCGCAGATATTTTAACGCCGCAGGCCGCGCGCTTTGCGGACAACGCGCAGACCGTGCTGCGCGGCCATGAAAACCGCTCCCGCCAGGTGGCGCTGCTCAAGGGCAATCTGGTGCAGAACAGCCGCAGCGAAAGCCGGGGCATCAGCGCCCGGGTCACGAAGAACGGCCGCTACGGCTTTTCTTCCGTTGCCAGCTACACCGAGAAGGACGCGGAGACCGTGCTGAAAGCGGCCACGGAAAACGCCCTGTTTCTGGACAGCCGGGCCGCGGGCGGCCGCACGTTTTATCCCGCCCTGGCCGCGGGCGCCATTCCCGCCTGCCGTCCCATCATTGACACAGAGCAGAAACGCATCATCGACGCCTGCCAGACGGTGGACGCCTATATCCAGCAAAAATACCCCGATCTGACCAGCCGCGTGGTGGTGTACACAGAGGATTCCCAGGACAAGGTGATCGTATCCTCCGACGCCGCCAGCGGCCATGTGACCTATCCCCGCTGCTATATTTACGTGACCATGACCGCCGAAAGCGCGTCCGGCGCGCCGGTGGAGCTGTTCAAGGCCTTTGGCGGCGCGGGCTGCTTTGACGATCATTTTGCCGACGTATCCGTGCTCTATCCCGGCATCGATGAGCTGTACCGCCACCTGATGGACAAGAAGGAGGGCGTTTACGCTGAGGCCGGAAACAAGCTTGTTATTTTAGGCGGCATGATGGGCGGCATGCTGGCCCACGAGGCGGTGGGCCACACCGTGGAAGCCGACCTGGTGAAGGGCGGCAGCGTGGCCGGGCCCAACCTGGGCAAGCCCGTGGCCTCCGGCATGGTGACGCTGGTGGACTTCGCGTATTCCGCCTTTGGCCAGCCTACGCCCCTGCCGGTGTATCTGGACGACGAAGGCACCCTGGCCAAGGACGCCGTGCTCATTCAGGACGGCATTTTGACCGGCTACATGAACAACCGGGAATCCGCGGCCCAGTTTGGCGTAACGCCCTGCGGCAACGCCCGGGCCTGGAACTTTAACGACGAGCCCCTCATCCGCATGCGCAACACCTGCATCCTGCCGGGGCAGAGTTCCCTGGAGGACATGATCGCGTCCATTGACGACGGCTATTACCTCATCGACAGCTCCAACGGCCAGGCCGACCTGACCGGCGAATTCATGTTCGGCGTATCCCTGGGCTATGAAATCAAGCACGGGAAGCTGGGCCGCGCCCTGCTGGACACCACCGTGTCCGGCATCGCCTTTGATATGCTCAAAACCGTGGACATGCTCTCCGACCGGGTCACCTGGTCCTCCAGCGGCTTCTGCGGCAAAAAGCAGCCGATGCCCGTGGGCATGGGCGGTCCCGACATGCGCTGCCGCATCACCATCGGAGGACGGTAAATCGAATGAAATCGGAATCAAGATTCCGCTTTCATTCGGACATTCATTTGCTGTAAAATGGCATTCTCGTTCCCTGATGGGACCGATAACGCTCATTTTACGGCCGCAAATTGATATAGGAAGCAACATTCTGTTGCATGCCCAGGGCCTTCCGGCCCGCCCTCCACTGAAAACCAGCCCAAGGGCAGGATTTCCAGGCGTTTCGGGCCCCGGCGCCGCGCATGTCGCCGCCTGCGGATTTCAGTCAGGGGGAGTGCCCCCTGACGACCTCCCTCTTGTACCGATGCCTGACTGCTTAACCGATACCTGAATAGTAACAGTAAAAGGGTTTAGGCACTTTCCGGCTTCCCTGCCGTCTATTTGAAAATAAGAGAGGACATTCTATATGAACGATATCAAAGAAACAGCGGCGTATCTTCAAACGCTGCTGAAGGAGAAGGGCGCGGCGGAATACGCCTGCTCCGTTTCCCAGAGCGAAAAGCGGGAGCTGAACACCGACCTGACGGAGTTTTCCCTGTACCGCACCATCTTTAACCAGTCCGCGTCCGTCACCGTGATCCAGGAGGGCAGACGCGGCTCCTCCTCCGGCAACGACCTGACGGAAGCGGGCCTTGAAAAAACGGTGGACGACGCCATGCTCAGCGCCGCTTCCTCCATGCCGGACGAAGCCAACGTGATTGCCGAGGCCCAGACTCCGGAAGTGTTCCGCACCGGCGTATATGAGCCCGACATGGAATTGTTCTATGACCGGCTCACGGAATTCCTGGGAGATATCAAGGCGCAATATCCCAGGATCAATGTGCTGCAATTGATCGGCGACCACACGCAATCCCACACCCTGTACTTCAATTCCAACGGCACCCGCTTTGAGGAATTTGACGGGGCCTACGGCGTGATGCTGGAAATGTCCGCCTCCGACGGGGAAAAGAATACTGGCCTGGACTATGTGCAGATTTCCACCCACGATTTGACCACGCCCTTCCTGCGCCAGGGCAATATCGCCAAGCACCTGGCCGACGCCGAAAAGAGCCTGGAAAGCGCTGAAATCAAGGAAAAGTTTGAAGGCGCCGTGATCCTGACCCCGGACTGCCTGGGCAATTTCCTTTACATGCTGGCCAGCAATTATATCATGGGCGGCGTGATCATGAACGGCACCAGCCAATGGCTGAACAAGCTGGGCCAGCAGGTGGCCAGCGACAAGATCACCCTGACCCTGAAGGCCCAGGATGAGCGCATCGTGAACCTGCAGCCCTTTACCGGCGACGGCTACCGGGCCGAGGACGTGAAGGTCATCGACAAGGGCGTGCTCAATTGCTTCCTGCTGAACCTGTACGCCGCCAAAAAGACCGGGCGTCCCGTCACGAAGAATACCAGCTTCGCCCTGGTGATGGAGCCCGGCGACAAAACGCTGGAGGAAATGGTGGCTTCCATTCCGCGGGGCCTGATCGTGGGCGGCTTCTCCGGCGGCGAGCCCGGGGCCAACGGCGAATTTTCCGGCGTGGCGAAAAACAGCTTCTATGTGGAAAACGGAAAGATCCTGGGCGCTGTGACCGAAACCATGATCAACGGCAACCTGGAAAACGTGTTCAAAAACGTGCTGGCCATTTCCCGGGAGCAGGTGTGCGACGGCTCCACCGTGCTGCCCTACCTGGCCTGTGACGGCATTGTCATTTCCGGCAAATAATGGTATACTATGCAGGCTGACACGTAAAGCGCGTCAGCCTGTTTTTGCTTGCGCCAACGAAAGAGCATAAAGCGGGAAGAAAAGATCAAGCTAAGTGAACGAGGGGGTGAAGGCCATGGACCGGCAGGAAGCGCTGCGGGCATACGCCCAGGCCGCCGCGGCGGAACGGGAAAAATTCCTGTATCAGCAGGCGCTGAAAAAATGCGGGGGACTGCTGCGGCGCATGGGCCCGGAGGAAAAGCAGGAATACCTGGAGGGCCAGGCTTTTTCCTCCCAGGTGTATCAGTTGAAGCGCCGGGACAGAACCTATCAGACCCTGGCCCGGGGCGAGCTGACAGCGGAAGGGTATCAGGAGGAATTCGAGCTGCTGTGCCCCCTGATTATGGAGGAGCTGAAGGCCGGAAACGAATTGAGCCTGCCTTTCCTGCGCTCCGTAGTGCGGTGCCGCGTCACGGTGCGGCAGGCCAGGGCCGCGCTCCGGCTGCTGAGCGACAAGGCGCCCCGGCGCTTTTTTGAGGAACAGCTGCCCCGGCTCACCGCCGAGGCGGACGGAAAAATCGCCCAATACCTGCGCAAAGCCGATCTGGGCAGGCTGATCAAAAAGGACGAAACCAGCGCCCAGGTGCTGCCCTTCCTGATGAAAACCGTCTTTCGCCGGGGTGTGCCCGAAAAAATGATGGAGCAGGCCTATCACCCCGATTCCCTGGAAAAGCTGCTGCTGCGGGAGATCAGAAAGGCGTACCCCGATTTGACTGCCTGCGGCGGCGTCACCGGGCCCGGAGGCGAAAAGATTTCCAGCCGGGTGCGGAACGAAGCGCTCCACATGAAGCGTGCCCTGTTTTCCAAAGTACGAAGCCATTTTCCCGGCGGACGCATCAAGGCCCTGCTGGCGGAAAACGCCTCCATCAAGCATATGCAGGGCCAGGCCGACGCCCGGATCGCCCGGGAAAAGAAAATCAAATCCGCCCTGCTCAGCGCCATCCCGGAGCATTACCGGGACCTGTATCCCCTGGCCCGGCAGATGAAGCGGCATTTTATCCTGCACCTGGGCCCCACCAATTCCGGCAAGACCTACGAGGGCGTGGGCCGGCTGCGGGGCGCAGCCAACGGCATTTACCTGGGCCCCTTGCGCCTGCTGGCGGCGGAGCAGTTTGAAACCCTGAACATGGACGACGTGCCCTGCTCCCTGGTCACGGGGGAAGAACAGATTCGGGTGCCCGGCAGCCGGGTCCAGTCCTCCACCGTGGAAATGGCCGACCTGAAAACCCATTACGATGTGGCAGTGATCGACGAATGTCAGATGATCGCCGACCGGGACCGGGGCGGCGCGTGGACCGCGGCCATCCTGGGCCTGTGCGCCGATGAAATCCACGCCTGCGCCTCTCCCGACGCGGAAGGGCTGCTGACCCGGATGATCCTGGAATGCGGGGATGAACTGTCCATTGTGCGCCATGAGCGCATGACCCCCCTGGAGATGGAGCGGGAGGGATTTCAGTTCCCCGGCTCCGTGCGGCCCGGGGACGCGCTGATCGTGTTTTCCAAGGCCCGGGTGCATGCCGTGGCGGCGGAGCTAAGGGGCCACGGCTACCGGGTATCGCTGATTTACGGGGCGCTGCCTCCGGACGTGCGCCGGGACCAGGCCGAGCGCTTCCGGCAGGGGGAGACCGAGGTGGTGGTGTCCACCGACGCCATCGCCATGGGCATGAACCTGCCCATTGAGCGGGTGGTATTTTTAGAATCGGAAAAGTACGACGGCGACGACACCCGCCCCCTCACCGTCGCGGAAATCAAGCAGATCGCGGGCCGGGCCGGACAGTTCGGCATTTACGT
>CAMOUF010000006.1 GCA_946626395.1 uncultured Clostridia bacterium | reverse complement strand
GGCCATGGCGAACGTTCTGACCTCCCTGGGCGGACAGGTGGAAGAGCTGCCGGACGGCCTGATCCTCCACGGAACGCATCTGACAGGCGGCACGGTGGACGGCATGAACGACCATCGGGTGGTCATGAGCGCCGCCATCGCCGCCACGGCCTGCCGGGAGCCCGTGACCATCCTGGGGGCGGAGGCGGTGGAAAAATCCTATCCCCATTTCTGGAAAGACTTTGAAGCGTTGGGAGGATATGTCCATGGGTGACTTTACCATCGGGGATACATTCAGGGTGACCCTGTTCGGCCAAAGCCACGGCCCCGCCATTGGCTGCGTGGTGGACGGCTACCCGGCGGGGCGGGTCATTGACTGGGATCAGGTAAACGCGTTGATGGCCCGACGGGCTCCGGGACAGAATGCCTGGAGCACCCCCCGGAAGGAAGCGGACGCGCCGGAGATCCTGTCCGGGCTCAATGAAAAAGGGGAAACCTGCGGCGCACCCATTGCCGCCCTGATCAGAAACACAAACACCCGTTCCCAGGATTACCCCGATCTGCTGACCACGCCCCGCCCCAGCCACGGGGATTACACGGCAGGGCTCAAATATGGAGAATCCTGGGATTATCGTGGCGGCGGCCAGTTTTCGGCCCGGCTGACGGCTCCCCTGTGCTTTGCCGGGGCGCTGGCCCTGCAGGAGCTCAAGCGGCGGGGCATAGCGGTCTGCGCGTACATCGCCCGGGTGGGCGGCGTGTCCGCCGCCGCGCCGGACAGCCTTTCTCCCGCTCTGCCTTTATATGCCCCCGGCGCGTTTCCCGCACCTGACCCCGAAACGGCGGAGCGCATGAAAGCGGAAATCGAAGCCGCCCGGCAGCGGGGCGACAGCGTGGACGGGGATGTAGGCTGTATCGTCACCGGTTTTCCGGCGGGGGTCGGCGGGCCGTACTTCGGAGGTCTGGAAGGAAAGCTGGCCCAGGCGCTGTTTGGCATTCCGGCGGTGAAGGGCGTTTCCTTCGGCGATACCCGGAAAAACGGGAAAGATAACAACGACGCGTATTGCATCGAAAATGGCCGGGTCAAAACCGCAACCAACCACTGCGGCGGTATTTTAGGGGGGATTTCCAACGGCATGCCCCTTACGTTTACCCTGTCTTTTAAGCCCACGCCCTCCATCGCCCTGCCCCAGCGGACGGTGAATTTGAAAACCATGGAAGAAACCGAAATCACCGTGCACGGCCGCCATGACCCCTGCGTGGTTCCCCGGGCGGTGCCGGTGGTGGAAGCGGCGGCGGCCATTGCTTTACTGGATTTGTTATTGTAAGGAGAAATGTATGGAACTGAATTTACAAGCCATCCGGGACCAATTGGATACCATCGACGATCAGATGATCAGCCTGTTTTCCCAGCGCATGAACCTGGTCAGGGACGTGGCGGCTTACAAAAAGGAAAAGGGATTGCCCATCCTGGATACGGGCCGGGAGCGGGAGATCATCAACCGGGTCACCCTGAAAGCGGGGGAGGATTTGGAGCGCTACGCCAAGCTGCTGTACCAAACCTTGTTTAACGTGAGCAAAGCCTATCAGGCGGAGCAGCTGCGCCTGGAATCCTCCCTCACCCGGCAGCTTGAGCAGGCGGCGGGAGGGGCGAAGCAAACAATGCCCGTCCGGGCGCTGGTGGCCTGCCAGGGCACGGAGGGCGCTTATTCCCAGAAGGCGACGGAGCGGATGTTTGAATTTCCCAATATTCTGTTCATGAATTCCTTTAACGATGTGTTCAACGCCGTGGAAAAGGGCATGTGCCCCTTTGGCGTGCTGCCCATTGAAAACAGCACCGCCGGGTCCGTCACCCAGGTGTACGACCTGATGGAAAAGCATCACTTCCATATCGTCCGGGCCGCTCGCCAGCGGGTGGAGCATCGGCTGCTGGCCAAGCCGGGGGTGAAGCTGGAAGAGATCAAAGAGGTCGTTTCCCATGAGCAGGCCCTGCGCCAGTGTGCCGGTTTCTTTTCCGCCCATCCCGGAATCAAGGCTACACCCATGGAAAACACCGCCGTGGCCGCCGCCTTTGCCGCCCGTTCGGACCGGCGGGACATTGCCGCCATCGCCTCCCAGGAGTGCGAAGCGCTCTACGGCCTGGAGGCCCTGTCCGACTCCGTCGGCGACGCGGGCAACAATTCCACCCGCTTCATCTGCATCGCCAAGGATTTGACGGTGTACGAAGGAGCCAACAAAATTTCCCTGATGCTCACCGCCGCCCACCGGCCCGGGGCGCTCTATCGGCTGCTTACTCACATTTCGGTGATGGGCCTGAATCTGACTAAGCTGGAAAGCCGCCCCATTCCCGGCAAGGATTTTGAATTCCGGTTCTTCTTTGATATCGAGGCTTCTATCCTGGACCCCGCCGTGCGGGCGCTGATGGAGCAATTGCGTCAGGAAGCGGATCAGTTGGTGTTCCTGGGCAATTATGAGGAGATGCGCTGATGGAATACGGCTTGATTGGCGAACGCCTGGGCCACAGCTATTCGCCCCTGATCCACCGGGTATTCGGGAATTATGATTATCAATTGTATCCCATGCCGGAGGAAGCGGTGGGGGAACTGCTGAAAAAGCGGCGGTTCAAGGGTCTGAACGTGACTATCCCTTACAAGAAAACCGTGCTGCCGTACTGCGATGAAATATCCCCCGCTGTCCGGGTCATCGGCAGCGCCAACACCCTGGTGAACCGGAACGGGAAAATCTTTGCCGAGAACACCGATTTGCCCGGGATGCTGTTCATGCTGGACAAGGCGGGCATTTCCCTTACCGGCCGCAAAGCGGTCATCCTGGGCAGCGGCGGCACCTCGCTTACCGCCCAGGCCGCCTGCCGCAGCCGGGGGGCCCGGGAAACGGTGGTGGTGTCCCGCTTTGGGCCAATCACCTATGAAGCTTTATACCGGCGGCATACTGACGCGGATATCATCATCAACGCCACCCCGGTGGGCATGTATCCCCATACCCTGATTTCCCCGGTGGAGCTTGACCGGTTTCCCCAGCTCAAGGGCGTGGCGGACGTGATTTACAACCCCGCCAAAACCGCCTTGCTGCTGGACGCGGAAAAGCGGGGCATCCCCTGTGTGGATGGCCTGTGGATGCTGGTGTCCCAGGCGTGGTACGCCGCAAAGCTGTTTCTGGATACAGAAATCCCCCAAGAGAAAATCCAGGAAGCCTTCCGGACCGTGCGGGCGGAATGCCTGAATCTGGTGCTGGTGGGCATGCCGGGCAGTGGAAAGACCACCCAGGGAAAAATGCTGGCCCAAAGGATGGGCAGGAAATTCGTGGATTTGGATGGGGAAATCATCAGGCGCTTTGGCCCCATTCCCGAAATTTTCGCCCAGAAAGGGGAAGCGGCTTTCCGGGATATGGAAAGCGAAATCACAGCGGAATTCGGAAAGGAAAGCGGCCTGGTGATCGCCACAGGCGGCGGGGCGGTTCTCAGGGAAAGCAACGTGCTCTCCCTTCGGCAAAACGGCGTGGTCGCCTGGCTGCGGCGGCCCGCGGAGGGATTGGCCACCGCCGGACGGCCCCTGTCCACCGGGCTGGAAAGGCTCAGGGAAATGGAGCGGGAACGGCTGCCCCTGTACCGCGCCTGCGCAGATTTTGCGGTGGATATCCAGGAAAACAAGGAAGCCACCTGCCAACGGATCATGGAGGGATTCAATGAAGCTATTGGTCATTAACGGGCCCAACCTGAATATGCTGGGCATCCGGGAAAAGCATCTGTACGGCACCCAAACCTATGACGCCCTGTGCCAGTATATTCTGGGCAAAGCGCAAGAACTGGGCATCGAAGCGGAGCTGTTTCAGAGCAACCATGAAGGAGCCATTGTGGACAAAATCCAGGCAGCTTACGGAACCATGGACGGCATCATCATCAACCCCGCCGCCTACACCCACACCTCGGTGGCGATCCTGGACGCGCTGAAAGCCGTCAGCCTGCCCGCTGCCGAAGTGCATCTGACCGATACTTCCAAGCGGGAGCCCTTTCGGCAAATCAGCTACGCGGGCATGGCCTGCCAGGCCCACTTTATCGGCTTGGGCTTCGAGGGCTATGGAAAAGCCCTGGAATGGATGAAGGCGCATATTCCGGCGTCCAATGGGTAAACCCGTTTCTGTTCCAATGAAAAACTCCCTCCCTGTTCCTGCTTGAGAAACGGCTCTCAAAGCAAAACGGGGAAGGAGTTTTTTAATCGGAAAAGCAAAGAATATGCTGATATATCGCACATTCACAATGCAGAAAGACTATTTTGCTTAGAACTTAGAACTTGGAACTGAGAACTTTATAATTACAGCGAATTGATCAGGTTGAACAGCTTGCGGTTAAAATTCTTCTTGGCGGCCAGGGCTTTTTCAATGGGCATATGGAAGGTGCGGCCGTTTTTGACGCCGATCACCTGATTGCTCAGGCCGCCTTTTAACAGCTGCACGGCCATGGCGCCCGCCTCGAAGGCGAACATGCTGTCCCGGGCGGTGGGCTGGGCGCCGCGCTGGGTGTAGCCCACCACGGTGTCGCGCACCTCGATCATGCCGCACTTGCGCTTGAGCACGGAGGCGAAGCGGTTGGCGGTCATGGGTTCGCCCTTGAACACCTGCTTGCCGTAGGGCTGGAGGAAGTTGTACACGTCAAAGGGCTTCATGGATTTCCAGCAGCCCTCGGCCACTACCACAGTGGCGCGGGTATTGCCTTCGGCGATATGGCGGTTGAGCTGCTCCGCCACGGCTTCCACGTTCCATTTCACTTCCGGCACCACCACGATTTCGCTGCCGGTGGCTTCGGCGGTGGCCAGGGCGATATCGCCGCAGTCCCGGCCCATGACCTCCACCACGTGGGGACGGTCGTGGGAGCGGGAGGTGGCGCGGATGGCGCGGACCACGTCCACGCACACGTTCACGGCGGTATCGTAGCCCAGGGGCATTTCGGTATAGGCCAGGTCGTTATCGATGGTGCCGGGAATGCCGATGCAGGGAATGCCCAATTCGCACAGGCGCATAGCGCCCTGGAAGCTGCCGTCGCCGCCGATGACCACCAGGCCGCTCACGTCCAGGTCCCGCAGGGTCTTGGCCGCCCGCTCCCGCACGGCGGGGTCGTGGAATTCCTTGCACCGGGCAGTGCGCAAATAAGTGCCGGGCAGGTCGGCGATATCCAGAACGGTGTCCAAAGTAAAGCGGAAATAATCGTTTTCGGGATTTTCGCTTTTTCCCAGCAGGCCGTTGTAGCCGTGCTGAATGCCGATCAGGGGCATGCCGTAAAACGCGGCGTTTTTCGCAACGGACATCACCGCCGCGTTCATGCCGGGGCTGTCGCCGCCGCTGGTGAGAATGGCGATATTGGACATAAACTCCCTCTCCTTTACATCAACAGGTTATTCTCGATCAGCAGCTGCTGTGCTTCCACAGCCTCAGAACCGAGCACCATGATTTCGTAGTAGTTTTCCTCTGAGGAAACGGTACGGTATACCTGCTTGCTGCGGGCCAGAATGCCTTCCCGTTCCAGAAGCGAAAGGATCTCCTTGGCGCTTTTTTCGCTGCGCGTCATATGGATCACCTTCCATTGCGCTCCCTGAGCCACGCTTCTTTCCTCCGTTCATCGGTGAAATACAGAGGTATTATAGCATGAACAGGGAAAAGATGCCACATGTTTTGAAAATTTCTTTTCAATGATGCCTGACTTTTTTTGAGCCTTCTTTTTCGTTTTCTTTTTGGATCGGCGGCGGGCGGCCGCGTGAAATAATGCTTGTCAAGGCGATCAAGATCGGGTATAATAAGATATTGGAAATATGCATGTATTTCGCACGAAAGGAAGGTACACGCACATGAGCAAAGTTCATATTTTCGATCATCCGCTGATCCAGCATAAGCTGAGCATCATGCGCCAGAAGGACACGGGCTGCAAGGAATTCCGCGAACTGTTGGATGAAATTTCCATGCTGATGGTGTATGAGGTGACAAGGGATCTGCCCACGGAGGACGTGGAGATCGAAACCCCCATCTGCTCCATGAAAACCAAGACCCTGGCCGGAAAGCCCATCGGCATCATCCCCATCCTGCGGGCGGGCCTGGGCATGGTCAACGGCATTCTGAACCTGATCCCCAACGCCAAGGTGGGCCACATCGGCCTGTACAGGGATCCTCAGACCCTGGAGCCTGTGGAATATTACTGCAAGCTGCCCGACGACGCCGAGCACCGCCAGCTGATCGTGCTGGATCCTATGCTGGCCACCGGCGGCAGCGCCTCCGCCGCCATCACCTTTATCAAGCAGCGGGGCTGCAGCAACATCCGCCTGGTGAACCTGATCGCCGCCCCCGAGGGCATCGCCCGGGTGCAGAAGGATCATCCTGACGTGGATATCTACGTGGCTGCCTGCGACGAGCACCTCAATGACCACGGCTATATCGTGCCCGGCCTGGGCGACGCCGGCGACCGGCTGTTCGGAACAAAATAATGCGTTAAGGAAAGAAAAATCATGACTGTTTCGCCCGCGGTAAAAGCGGAAACAAAGAAAATGGCCCTGGGGGTCGGCGTGCTGTCGCTGCTGATGATCGCGGCGTTTCTGGTGATCGGGCGGTTTGACTGGACGGTGCTGACGGGGGCGCTGCTTGGCGGTGCCGCGGCTATCGGCAATTTTTTTCTGATGGCCCTGACGGTGCAGAAGGTGACGGATGAAATGCCCGTACTGCCGCCCCGGGAGGCCAAGGAAGAAAACGAAAACGGGGAAGAGGAAGAAGAAAAGGAAGCCCCCCTCAGCGACGAAGCAAAGCAGATGGGAAAGAAAATGCAGCTTTCCTATACCCTGCGGATGCTTTTGATGGCGGGCGTGGCCGCCCTGGGCGTTTCCCTGCCCGTGTTCCATTCCGTGGCCTGCCTGATCCCCATGCTGTTTCCCCGCATCGTGATCGCCCTGCGGGGCCTGATCGATTCCAAACAGAAGGAGGCATGAAATCCCTGTGGAAGAAAGCAAGCAACATTCCAGAATGGTGGATGCCCTTCTGCTGCTTTTGACCATCGCGCCCCTGGCGCTGGCCATTGTGCTCAAGGTGCTCTTTACGCCGGATGCCCCGCTGGAGGACGGCGTGTCCATCTCCGGCGCAATGATCTACTTTACCATTCCCATGCCCCTGCAGCCCTGGCCCATCACTGAGGCCCAGATCAATTCCTGGGCGGTGATATTGTCCATCCTGGGCCTTTGCCTGTACCTGACCCACGGCATCAAGGTGGTGCCGGATTCCAAGCGGCAGCTGGCGGCGGAATGGATCGTGGACACGGTCAATAAGCTGGTCAGCGGCAACATGGGGGAAAAATACCTGAACTTTGCGCCCTTCGTGGCCGGCATCCTGGCCCTGTCCGCCCTGAGCAGCCTGAGCAGTTTGCTGGGCCTGTTCGCCCCCACGTCCGATCTGAACATCGTCCTGGGCTGGGCCATCCTGGTGTTTATCCTCATTACCCACTATAAGCTCAAGGGCGGCGTGTGGGAATACATCAAGGGCTTTTTCAGCCCCATTCCCCTGTTCGCGCCCCTGAACATCATCGGCGAATTTGCCACGCCCATCTCCATGTCCTTCCGTCATTACGGAAACGTCATGAGCGGCATGGTCATTTCCACGCTGATCGCCTACGCCCTGCGCAGCCTTTCCAAAATGCTGCTGGGCTGGCTGCCCGGGGCCCTGGGCTCCATTCCCTTCCTGCAAATCGGTCTGCCTGCGGT
>CAMOUF010000005.1 GCA_946626395.1 uncultured Clostridia bacterium | reverse complement strand
GCGGTGATCTCGTCCAGGAGAAGGATCTCGGGCTTCATCAGCATCGCGCGCACCAGGGCGACCCGCTGCTTCTGCCCGCCGGACAGGGTGCGGGGGAAGACATAAGCCTTTTCTTTGAGGCCCACGCGGTCCAGCATCTCCAGGGCCTCGGCCTCCGCCTCCTGCCGGGGGCGGTTCAGGGCCTTGGTCGGCCCTAAAAGGAGATTGTCCATCACCTTCATGTGGGGGAAGAGGTCGTAGCTCTGGAACACCATGCCGATTTTCTGGCGGACCAGGTGGAGGTTTTTGGTCTGGCCGGATATTTTTTCGTCCCGCAGCCAGATTTCCCCGCTGTCGATGGCTTCCAGGCCGTTGATGCAGCGCAGCAGCGTGCTCTTGCCGCAGCCGCTCGGGCCCACGATTACCACGACCTCCCCCTCCCGGATGTCCAGGGAGACGCCTTGCAGGACGCCGTTTCCGTCAAAGGACTTGCGGATGTTCTGCACCCGGAGAATCGCGTCTGTCATGCTTCCTCACCGTCCTTTCACGCCCACCGCTTTTCCAGCATCCGGGAAAGCGCGGAAATGGGCCAGCACACCAGGAAATACAAAAGGAAAATCATAAAATATACCCAGAAGGCGGCGTCGGGCTGGCGGTAAAACTGGCCGATGATCTGCTGGCCCACCTTCAGCACTTCCGTCACGTTGATCATTTTCACCAGGGCCGTCGTCTTGATGATGCGGGTGCACAGGTTGATGGCCTGGGGCGTCAGCCGGCGCAGGGTCTGGGGAATCAGGACGTGGAGGTAGATCTGCCCCTGGGTCAGGCCCAGGGCCGCGGCGGACTCCGTCTGATGCCGGGGGATGGAGGTCAGGGAGCCGCGGATCAGGTCGCCCATCTCCGCCGTGCCCCAGAAGGTAAAGACGATCACCGCGCTGGTTTCCCCGTCCAGGTCCCAGCCAAACAGGCGGGCAAAGCCGAAATAGACGATATAAAGCAGCACCAGCTGGGGCATGAACCGGACGATCTCCAGCCAAAGGCGGGAGATTGCCTTCGCCCACCGGTTTTTAGAAAGCGTCAACAGGCTGAAGAGAAAACCGAACACGCAGGACAGGCCGATGGTGATCAGGGCCAGCCGCAATGTCACCCACAGGCCGCCCAGCAGGCGCTGGAAGTTGATGCCCTTAAACAGAATGTTGATCCCCAAACCCTGCATAGCGCAGCCTCCTTTCCACCACGGTCGCCAGGACGGATATGGGCAAAAGAATCAGCAGATAGGCCGCCACCAGCATGAACAGCACCTCCACCGTGCGCCCGCCGCTGGTGCGGAGGGTATCCGCCACGTTCATCAGGTCCATCAGGGCCAGGACGGAAAACACGCTGGTTTCCTTGATCAGGAAAATCACGTTGGCGAAGATGGCGGGCACCGCCGTCGCCAGGGCCTGGGGGAAAATGACATAGCGGATGTTCTGCGCCGGCGTCAGCCCGATGCAGGCCCCCGCCTCCGCCTGAGACGGCTCCACCGCTTCCAGGCCGCTGCGGAAGGCTTCGGCCATGTACGCCCCGCCCAGGAAGGTCAGGCCGATGACGGCGCAGGCCTCGGCGCTGAAGCGGATCCCCACCCGGGGCAGACCGGCGTAGAGGAAAAAGAGCTGCACCAATAGCGGGGTGTTCCGGGCGAGCTCAATATAGCAGGCAGCCAGCTGCCGCAAAACCGGCACACGGAAATACCGCGCCAGGCAGCACAAAAGCCCCAGCACCAGCGAGCACACGACCCCGCACAGCCCGAACCCCAGGGTGACCCACGCCCCGCCCAGATAGTCTGGTATATGGGCAAGAATAAATGACCAGTCCACAAGTTCCTCCGAAAAAGCTGCGAATGGAGACCGCTCAAAGACGTTCCCCATAGACCCATTATATGCGGCCCGGGAAAAAAGAAAAGCGGCGCGCTGTTCTTTTTCTGCATTTGAAACAGAAACAACGGCCTGGCATTTGTCTGAACAGTATCTTTTTCCTGTCATAGCAAGCAAAAAGCTATAGCATGCCACGAAAACGCCGCCGCGCCTTTCAACGGCGCGGCGGCTGAAATAAATGATTTGGAAAAGGTGTCAGGCTTCTTCTCCCATGGCGACCTTGACCGCTTTGATCGCGAATGTCATGGTGCGGCCCATGGCGATGCCGGGCATCAGGCAGGGATAGTTGTTGACGAAGAAACCGCCGGAGCAGTCGCCGCAGACGAAAAGGCCGTCGATGATCCCGCCCGCTTCGTTCATGGCCTGGGCCTTTTCGTTGACCAGGATGCCCTGCAGGGTGGTCAGGATGCAGGCGCCCATCCAGAAGCCGTAGAACGGGGGCTTGCGGATTTCGGACAGACGGTAGGCCTGTTTGCCGAAATCGACGTCGTCCTGATTGTCATAGAGTTCGTTATACCTGGCGACGGTCTTGAGGAAGGTTTCCTTGGCTTCGCCGGCAAAGCCCATCTTGTCTGCCAGCTCTTCGATGGTATCGGCCTTGAAGGCGTTGCCCTTTTCGACCTGCTGATCAAACATCTTCAGCATGCGCTGGGGATCGGAACGGGTCTGGGCGGAGCAGCCCAGGGTATGGAAGCGCTGCACGTCATCCGGCATGCCGGCGTCGAAGATGGAAGCGTACACATGGCCGGGCAGATTGTAGGCGGCGTAGGGCATCATGTCGTAGGTGCCGCTTTCATCGGTAAAGCGCTTGCCTTCCCGGCTGACCTTGAGGAAGGGCTGGGAGCCCAGGTTGAACTGGCCTTCGGTGGCAGGGAAAACCTTGTCCCCGGTAGAGGTGACTTTGTAGCCCGCGTCGATGCCGGGGGCGACAATGCCGCGGTCAAACAGCATGGGAGCAGCCTCGCCCTGCATGGCGGCGCCGATCCACTTGGCGGCCTTGATGCCGTCGCCGGTATCGGACGGCCAGGCCACGTTGGAGGTGGTGACGGCTGTTCCCAGGGGGTCCAGCTGTTCCATCATGTCCGGGTTGCAGGGATATCCGCCGGTGGCCAGCAGGACGCCGTTCTTGGCGTTGATGCGGATATACTTTCCTTCGCTCTGAGCAATGACGCCGGTCACCTTGCCCGCTTCGTCCTGCTCCAGCTTGACAAGCGCGGTGTTGAACAGGATCTTCTTGCCCGCTTCCTCGATCATCTTCTGGAACATGTCCAGGCGGTCCATGGCCTGGCCCCAGTAATGCTCGCAGACCGGGAAATAGAAGCCGGACTCTTCTGCGTGCGGCCAGACCGCTTCTTCACCGGCTGTCACAGCCACCTTAGCTTCCGGATCATATTTGGCATAGCATTCCTTGATGAACTTGTGCATCGCGGCGGATTCGTTGATCCAGGTGTTGAAGGCGCTCATATTGGTTTTGCCGGAAGCGTAGCGCTTGAGCTCCCGGCGCAGGGCGGCACGGTCTACCGGCTTTTCGCCCAGGGCCAGAGCGTCCTCAGAGTCGATGGCGCCGTACCAGCCGCGGCGGCGGGCATGAGTCGTGCCCTTTTCGATGACCATCACGTCATAGCCCTTGGATACGGCGTAGGCCGCGCCTGCAAGGCCGCCGTTGCCCGCGCCCACCACCAGGAAGTCGGTGCTCAGGGTTTCAGCGATGTCGCTCTCGGCTACTTCGGGCGCTTCGCCCAGCCAGTCGGCCGCTTTGGCTTCCTCGGCAGCGGACTCGGTCACTTCCACCGGGATCTCGCCGCGGGCCTGCTGCACGCACTTATAGGCGGCCTTTTCGACGGCGCTGCGGGTCAGGGTCGCGCCAGCCTTGGCGTCCAGGGTGATGGGCCCTTCGATCATGCTGTTCTGCAGGTCCTTGAGCAGAGCGGCCAGGCGCTCGCCCTCTTCCAGGCCGATGCCGGCGGTTTCGCCGGAGGTATCGACCACCACGTCGGTGATGGCGGTTTCGGAGAAGGTCATGGTCACTTTGACGCTGCTCATGGCGCCCTTTTCAATGGCGCTGTAGGTGCCGGGGGTATAGAGGCTCTTGGTCTCGGCCACGGCGCTCAGGCCGGTGATGCCCAGTGCGCCGGCGGCGGCGACGGCGGCGGTGCCGGTCAGCGCGCCCTTCAGGAATTGACGGCGGGATACTTCTTTCATGGGGATTTCCTCCTTGAAAACAGCATTCGCTGTTTCTGTATTCACAACCATTATAAAGGCCGGAGCAACCCACAGGTCAACACCGTTTTTGGGTGGCCAAACAAGCCCTGTGTTTCCTATCGGGCAAATTTGTGTTATAATACCCCGTGTGATCCGCAGGACGGAAAAAGCCCCTTCCGCCGGGCCGCAGGAGGGGGCAGCGGAAGAAATACAGGG
>CAMOUF010000004.1 GCA_946626395.1 uncultured Clostridia bacterium | reverse complement strand
TCACCAAGTGAGGAGTTAGGAATGAGGAGTTAGGAGTTGAAAATTGTTTATGCGCGAAGCGCAAACTATGAACTCCTCACTCCTAACTGATTGAAAGCGTTCTTCAACTGACTGCAGCCAACCAGATGCCAGTTATCCAGCGCGTCCCCGTGCCCGCCCTCGTTTCGCAGTTCATATCCGGTAATACGCGATGCGCCTTCACAATGCGGATGTACGCTGTCTGGGCCTAACGATGCCTGGGGACTCGAACCCCGTGCCGCCCGGAGCACAGCCGCACAATGCAACATGAAGCCGTTGCCGCTTGATATGCGCGCCTGCGAAACTACCAACGCATGGATTACTTTTCCATCAGCTTGGTTTTCCAGTTGGTTTCCTGCAAAAGATTATCCAGCTTCCGGGCTTCCATGGCCGCCCGGTCCGCCTCCCGCTGCAAATCCGCCGGGCGGATCGCCGCTTTCACTTTGATTTCCGTTCCCCGGGCCCGGGCGGCGGTTTGGCCCGCGGTGTATACCATGTCTTTATAGGCGGACACCTTTAAAAGCAAGGCGTCCTTTTTCGCGATCATTTCCGTCAGCGTCATGCCGTCCACCTTCGTTCTGCAATTGGTGAGGTTGATGGCCGCCATCAAATAGGCCAGCCGGGAAAGCGCCTCCTCCAGATTTTTCAGCAATTCATGGGGGTCCTCCCCTGGCTCTTCCCCTTCCTGCACCAGCAAAGAATTTCCGATCCGGCTGCGCAGATTTTCGATTTTCCGGTTCAGGTCAGCCCGCTCCTGCAATGCTTCCGCCAGTTTCAAAGCCGCCTTCTCTCCTTTCGTCAGGGGCCGCGCCCCGTTAAGATTGCTTGGAACAATGCACAGGTGCATTATAAACCGAATCCGGCCTGATGACAAGAAGATCAGCGTTTATCAATTCCTTGATTTCTTTCTCGGAGGGATGATCCCCCACAAACTTATGCATTTTCCCGCATTCTTTTTTGCAGGAAAAGCAATTCGCTCAGCAGCGCCAGGCCGTGGCCGATCATGGAAGCGTGCAAGCTGCCGGAAATGCCCCAATGGGGCGTCCATTGCCAGGTGCACAGCAGGGTGACCGCCGCCCCCAGCAGCCCCGCAGACAGGGAGCGCTTTTGCAGGCCCAAGCCCGTCATCAGCCCGCCCGTCACCTGCTGCACCGGCAGCAGCACCGCCATGGGGCAGGCGGCCCGCAGAAGGGGCGTCAGCTCCGGCAGCCGGTACAGCAGCACGGAAATATAGGGCGCAGCGGCATACAGTCCGCAGGCGCAGGCCAGCCCCGCTGCCAGGGCGGACACAAGCAGCCGCAGGGCCAGACGGCATTCCGCCCCTCTGCTTCTGCACCGGGCCATGGCCGGGCCGCCCACCGCCGCCAGAGCCCCGGCCGCCAATCCCGGCAGAAACATCAGGGGCATCACCATGCCGTTCAGCATGCCCAGGCGGGTCAGGGCCTCCGCCCGGTCCAGCCCGCCCGCCATGAGCCGCTGGGGGATCACCACCCCGCACAGAGAGCGCAGCCCCGTATGGCACAGGCGGTTCAGCAGCAAGGGCAGGCTCAGCCGCAGCAGCTGCCCCCGCAAAGCAGGCAGGGCGGGATCGCGGCGGAAGGAAGGGGTTTTCCCCGCCAGGCAGAGAATCACCAGCAGGCCCAACCCTTCGCCCACGCTGGAGGCCAGCGCGGGCAGCGCCGCCCGGTACGCCGCCGTGACCCGGCCCACGAAAGCAGACAAGGCGGCTACTGTGGCCAGTCGGGCGATTTGCTCCGTCCCTTCACTCAGGGCAGGGGGCAGGGCGCGGCCCTGACCGAAAAAGAACCCATCGTATACGCTGGACACGCCCACCGTCAGCACGCAGGGGGAGAAGAACAGCAAAGCGGGCAGGGTACGTTCGTCCCCCAGCAGGCGGGCTAAGGCAGGGGACAAAAGCAAAAACAGCGGCGTGACCGCCAGCCCCAGCCAAAGGGCCAATTGCCGGCCCGTATACAGCACCCGCCGTCTGCCTGCCTCATCTTCCGCCCGGGCAGTCAATCGGCTCACTGCGCCGGGGAGCCCCGCCGCCGCGGGAGTCAGGGCCAGCAGATGGGCCCCGGAGGCCAGTTCCATCATGCCCAGGGCCTCGGCCCCCAGCAGCCGGGAAATCCACAGCCGCAGCCCAAAGCCCACCGCCCGCACCAGCGCACCGCTCACCGCCGTGATCATGGCCTGCCTTTTTAAGCTCCCCTTCTTCACCCGCATCCCTCCGCTTCCGTTCAGGATATGCGGGAAAAGGAAAATACATACTTGAAGGGATGAAGCAAGAGGCAATAGGCATTAGGCATTAGGCAATAGATGAACGAGCGTGCAGGATATTCGCTTACGAAAATAGCACGCTGCAAATACACAGAAAAATATAGGAGCGGATATGATCCGCCCGACAAAATCATTTTGTGTAGTTGGTTTCTCAACATTCGTCATGCCTGCTTTACAGGCAGAGATAAATGCCCCTGCATTTTGTTTTCTCTCTATTTTGTGTTTATATGAAAGATACTGAATTGATCAGTGCTTACCTAATATCTATTGTCTGATGCCTATTGCCTTGTGCCTATTCATGTTCCTTTCACCATCGGCTGGATCGTTCCCCCAATTATTAAATTTTCCTGGAAACGGGAAAATGAAAGGGAATCATGGTATAATTAAATGATTCTTTTCATGCGCAAGGAGGAAGCCTATGAAAAAACTGATGATCGCCGCGCTGGCCGCGCTGCTGCTGTGCTTTTCCCACGCGGCCCTGGCAGAGGATACCACCGTTGTGCTCAACGCCGATATTGGCTCCATCTCCGTGGACCGGAACACGGAATACGTGGACCTGGGCCGCCTGGTGCTGAACCGCCAGGGCAATGATTATAACAGCCTGGTCAATTTCCTGCGGCAGCTGCCCAACGTGAAAAAGGTGGACATGTTCAATTCCGAGGTGTACCGCACCCAGGTGGATTTACTGGCTGGCGCGTTTCCCAACATCGAATTTGGCTGGACCATCCTCATTCCCTGCAATAATCCCCTGCATCCCGAGCGCACGCCCCACCGGGTGCGCACCGATCAGACCGCTTTTTCCACCCTGCACAACAACCAGTGCACCATGCACACCAACGCCGAACTGGACGTGCTGCGCTACTGCAAGGCCCTCAAGGCCCTGGACATCGGCCACAACGGCCTGGAGAACCTGAATTTCCTGTATGACCTGCCCCAGCTCAAGGTGCTGATCGTGGGCAAAAATAACCTGACCGATATTACCCCCATCGGCTCCCTGACCGAGCTGGAATATCTGGAGCTGTTTTCCAACAAGGTGCGGGACATTTCTCCCCTGGCCAACTGCACCCACCTGGTGGACCTGAACATGGCCAACAACCGGGTGGAAAGCTACGCGCCGCTGATGAACCTGCAAAGCCTGCGCCGCCTGTTCATCTATAACAGCAGCAGCGCCACCAACAACGGCCCCGAATCCTGGTCCGTGGTGGGCTCTCTCAAGAGCAGCCTGCCCAACTGCACCATCGACAACGCTACCGGCGGCGCCCACGAAGCCTGGCGCACCGGGCCCCGCTATCAAACCATCACCGAAATGTTCTCCATCACCCCCATCGGCACCACCTATATTCCCTTCACTACCTTGGATTGATTTTCCAAAATGAACGGGTTTGCTGCAAAGCAGGCCCGTTGTTTTTATGGGGAGACAGCCATCTTTGCAATCACTTTATGTTCTCAAGGGTGTAATTTATTGCGAAGCAAGGAGAACGCTGGGGCTGTTCGCCCCAGACCCGAACCAGGGTCCTGAGGACCCTGGACCCGCATTTGGCGAATATACACGGCTGATATAAAACGACAATCTCCGCCTGCTGCGATGGAGTACGAAAAGTTTGATGGCTTCCGGCCTAAGAAAGCCAGGGAAAATCCGAGGAGGAAAGTAAACTTTCCCCACGGATTATTCCCGGGCTTTCCCCGGATGCAAAGCATCCGGGCTGGCGTCCAAAGGACGCCGGGCCAGAAGCACAACGGCATCAAGATAGACTTCCTTGTTTCTTCCCGTTGCAGCGGGAATCATGCTGTTTATCCAGCTCAAGCAATATCCGCTATGGAGGTCCAGGAGATGAAATCTCCTGGTTCAGGGGTACAGGGGGCTGAAGAAGCCCCCTGCTCCGGCTTTGCTTTCACCCTTTGTACCATGATCGTTAAGATTTTTGCCGCTCGGTCAGCGCGAAGGAAGGAAAAACAAAATCCTTGTAGAATGAATGTATCCATACGATGGAAGCAAGGAGCGGAAAACATGCGAAAGAACATCACGGTATTTTGCGGCTCGGCGGACGACTGCCCGGCGGCATACCTGGACGCGGCGGAGGAGCTGGGGCGGCTGATTGCCGTTCAGGGCCGCACGCTGGTCTACGGCAGCGGCATGGTGGGGCTCATGGGCCGGGCGGCCAAGGGGGCCATCGAGGCGGGGGGCTTCGTGGT
>CAMOUF010000003.1 GCA_946626395.1 uncultured Clostridia bacterium | reverse complement strand
TCCGCCGACGCCTTCGGCACATTCGGCCATCCCGAATCCGGGGAATGGCTGCCCGAGGCCCGGCGGGATTAGATCAACATCGTGGGCAAGTACGGCTCTCCCGTTTCCACGCTGCTTAAAAAAGCCGCTTCCCTGGATATTCAGGTGATTTGCCCCCTCCACGGCTCCGTGCTTTAGGAAAACCTGGGCTTCTACCTGGGCAAATACCAGACCTGGGCCAGCTATGCCCCGGAAGAAAAGGGCACCCTGGTGGCCTTTGGCACCCTGCACGGCAACACAGGCAAAGCGGCCCGGCTCATGGCGGACGAGCTCAAAGCCCTGGGGGAGACCGTGACCCTCATCGACCTGGCCCGGGACGACATGGCCCTGGCCGTGGCGGAAGCCTTCCGGTTTGATAAGCTGGTGCTGGCCTGCCCCACCTACGACGGCAATTTCTTCCCAAAGATGGAGGATTTCCTGCTGCACCTGAAAGCCAAAGCCTTCCAGAAGCGCAAGGTGGCCCTCATTGAAAACGGCTCCTGGGCCCCCATGGCCGCCAAGGGCATGAAAGCGTATCTGGAGCAGATGAAGGATATCGCCGTCTGCGACACCGTGGTCACCATCAAATCCACCGTGAGCGAGGCGAACAAAGCCCAGATCAAAGCACTGGCTCAGGAATTGGTGGGCTAACGAAGGATTATCCCGTGTTGGCCCTTGGCTTTGAAAAAAACAAAGCAGCAAAAGAATAACGCTGTGTCATTTTCATGCGCCTGCGCGGGGAAATGGCACAGCGTCGTTTTTCAGATTTCATAGGAAAAGAAATCACCAGAAAGCACTGCGGCGCTGGAGGAGGAACCATGGCGAAAACAGGCGTGAAGCTCAGCATCCATCCGGAAATCCTTGGAAAGCTCAGTTCCGGGAAACGGGAGCTTTGGCATGCCGCCCATAACGATGGCTCTGATAACCGCATCAATGGCGAAGCCGTCATGGAGACGGCTTCGTACAGCACCACCTTGGGCATCTTTTCCGCCATTTTTCAGGGCATCCGTAAAGCGTTCAGAAACAGGGGAAAAACGGAGGACGACTTTGTGGCGGAAAAGGAAGCCCGGGAAATCAACAAAACCTGCGACGCCCTGGACCTGATGCTGCGGGATTATTTGAAGGAAACCCAGGAAGGCATTTTAGCGGAAGAAACCATGGACGATGTAATGGATACCCTGAAAGACGCGGAAGTATACGCCCGGGCCGGAAAGCTGACGATTTCGGGGAAGAAAGAAGCGGCGGACATCCTCGGGAGCATCGGGGATTTTACAGCCGCCCTGATTGGAGAAACGGCTGGGAAGCCTTTTGATTCATCCGCTTTCCAATCGAATCCCTTTTCCCAGATTTTAGATTTGCTTTCCCGGCAAAAGGAATGGCTCCGGAAATCCGGAATGAAATAACAATCGTTTGATACCGTAATTGCGGTATTGATTCCCTTCGCCGGATGGAACGCGGCCCGGGAAAAGAAACGGAATGAGGTGCACCATGGGAAAAAAGAAGGCTTCCTTATCCAGCCGGTACAAGCGTTTTTTTCTCCATGAAACCACGGCCCTGGTGGCGGCTGGCATCAGCGTGCTGCTGCTGCCGGTGATCTATTTCTTTGGCAAAGCCTCCGGAGCCATGGATCTGGTGGGCCTGTATGATCTCATGATGCGGCTGACGCTGATCGTCACGCTGTATTATTCCCTGAAAGCCCATAAGCTGTTTCTGATGCAGGCGGCCACGGTGGGTCTTTTGTTCTGTATGCTGTGCACCCAATCCCAGTACGCCCTGGGCAACCTGGCCAGCCGGGATTCTGAAACCTACATCACCATGGGCCTGCAGGGCTTCATTTTTCTGGCGGGGGAGCGGATGAGCCTGTTTATTCAGTCCTTTGTGTGCGTGAATCATTTTGTGATCCACGCTGCCCGGCGGCAGGAGGCCATCCGGGCATCCGTCAATCAGGTGTCCATTCTGTTTCTGCTGGCGCTGGTGGTGGTTCAGCTGATCATCGCCCCGGTGCTGAGCTTTGAGCGGGCCTATATCCTGTATATCTGGACACTGCATCTGGATGAGCTGTTTATCTTCATCCTGGTGGCGTGCGCGGAGCTGATTCTCCTGATCGATCAGCGGGAATATGTGGGAGGGTGAACGCCAATGTCCAGAAATACGCACAAGGCCGTCTGGTTTTTGTTTACCACGCTGCTGTCCATTTTCAGCATTTGCGCCATTCAGATTTTTGACGGCTTCAACTGGCCCTTTTACGCGGTGACGCTGAATGCTCTGGTTTCTTTGGCCGGGCTGATTTTTCACCTGCATATGGATGAAAAGACGCAAAAGCGGCTGCTGATGAAATTGATGCGGCTGATACTTCTGCTCAATTCCATTTCCGTTTTCCTGATGCTGGGGCTGAGCCTGTTTATTCTCACCAGCCAGTATCACAACCCCCTGACGCCGGACGGCTATGTGTCCTCTGCCCGGGAAGCGGCCCAGGCGGCGGAGGATTCCGGGAAAAAGGTGACGCTGCTGGAAACGGAGAACCTGTATATCTATTATGCGGATTACGGCGAGCTTTCCTTCGTGGCAGGGGACAGGCCCTCCAAGGAGGATGAATCCATCCTGATGTGCGTGGCGGCGGCCTTCCAATCCACCTATCAGCTGGATTTTCACCACAGCAACATCGTGGGCTGGCACGTTGCCAACGGACAGCTGGAGCGGGGAAAACCCCAGGACAGGCTGGGGGCGTTTACCTATGTGAACGGAACCGCCCGCATCTGGAATATCGACCAGGCAGAGCAGGCCGTTCAAACCGCCGCGGCCCAGGGCGGGTCAGGCTATCAGCAGTTCATCGTTCTGTATGACGGGCAGCGGGGCGGCCACAGCAGCAACGAGTTTCGCTGCTTTCGGGTGCTGGCGCTGCTGAACGGAAGAGCCTGCGTGATCGACTCCCGCACGCAAATGCACTATAATGATTTTATTCAGGCGCTGGAGGAACTGGGGGTGCGGGACGCCCTTTACTGCGATATGGGAAGCGGCTGGAATTATTCCTGGTATCGAAAGGAAAATGACCAGCCTGTGGACATTATCGGCACCCCCTGGCCCTTCTCCCACAATTGGCTGGTGTTCCGCAAATAACTGCATATAAAGAGCCCGCAAAGCTATGTTGGTTCATGCTTTGCGGGCTCTTTTACAGGCATTACGGGCTTGTTCTCAAGGATGAAATTGACTCCTGAGCAAGGGGAATGCTTGGCCAGAAGCGTGATGAATACAAGCATTTTTTCATTTCTTTTGTAACAGCGGGAATCAATATCATATATTACTGCCCTGTTCTTTTTGAATATTTTTTTTCGGAACAGAGGTCTGGGGGAACCCGCTCTTTGGGTTCCAAAGAGCGGGTTCCCCCAGGAAAGCGTCCCTGAGCGTTCAGATCGTGGGATAGGAAACCAGGGCGGAAGGCGCTTTGATATGCAGCGGATATCCGTCGGCGGGCAGCAGCACGGTGCGTCCCGGCGGCACGGTGAGGCTGCCGTCCTCCCAAGTCAGGATGCATTCCCGGATGGCCGTAAGGATGCGGAACCGGCGGGGGTCGGGGGCCACGTCGGCGTCAAAGGCGCACAGGCGCTCCAGGGTAAAATGCGGGTCTTCCACCAGGCGGAACCGGCCCGGACCGATGGGGATTTCTTTTTCAGGCTGGCGCTGGGAATGAACGTCCACCACATCCACGGCCTTTTGAATATGCAACGGCCGCTTGTTGCCCTGGGCGTCCTGACGGTCCCAATCATAGAAGCGGTAGGTCAGATCGCTGGATTCCTGAATTTCATACAGGATGATGCCCGCGCCGATGGCGTGCACCGTTCCGGCGGGAATATAATATGTTTGTCCCGCCTTCACCTTCACCTTGCGCAGCAGCCCTTCCACGGCGGCGCCGTTTTCAGAAGCGGCTCGAAGGGTTTCCTTGTCGGTGCCTTCCTTGATGCCATACACCAATTCCGCGCCGGGCGCAGCGAACAGGATATGCCATGCCTCGGTCTTGCCCAGCTTGCCTTCCACCTGGGCGGCGTAATTGTCGTCGGCATGCACCTGCACGCTGAGCTTATCCTTGGCGTCCAGGAGCTTGAGCAGCAGGGGAAAAGGCCGACAGAAGCCGGGGCCGGTGAGCTTTTCGCCGTAGCCGCTGATGAGCGCGGTGAGGGTGCTGCCCTCGCTGTCCCGGCTTTCCAGCCCGGGAATCGCGCTGACCTCGAGGCTTTCGCCGGTGCGTTCATCGGGAATATCCTTGCCAAACATCATGCGCAGGCCCTCTCCGCCCCAGGGCGTGGCGGAGCCGCAGCGATACGCGGGAGACATTAAAATCGGCGCAATGGGCATGGCGGGTTCCTCCTTTAGGTGATTCGATCAGTTAGGAGTGATGAGTCTATCGTTTATGCTTCCCGCAGTTACAGCACGCTTTTGGTGGCGATCACGTCCACGCCGGTGCCGCATACGTCGGGAATCAGCACGTCGCCTGCGGCAATGGGAGCCTGGAAGGGCTTTTCCATGATGGCGCTCATGCAGGCGCTGATCAGCTTCTTGGGGATGGGGGTGCGGGTTTTCAGGCTGACGGGCATATCCCGATCCTTGACCGGGGCCACGGCGGTGACCATCCTTAAGGGGGCCACGCATTCCTGCCGGGCATAGGCGTCGCCCCGTTTGCAGGTGTTGCCCTTCACGGACAAAACAGTTTCCCCTTCGTGGGTCACTTCCATCCGGCAGCCCACGGGGCAGTTGATGCAGGTAATGATTTCTGTGGTGCTCATTTTTTATTCCTCAGCTTTCTTGCCTGCCAGGCGCACGATGGCCCGGGCAAAGATCCGGGCGTTTAGGAACAGGGAGTCCAGGGTCATGAATTCATCGGCCTGGTGGGCCATTTCCACTTCGCCGGGGAACAGAGCCCCGAAGGCCACCCCCTCCTCCATGGACTGGGCATAGGTGCCGCCGCCGATGGCGATGGTTTTCTTTTCTCCGCCGGTCACCTCATGATAGGCTTCCAGCAATTCCTGCACCAATTCCGTCTGGTCGCTCACAAAGTGGGGAGGACGGGTGCCCGCGTCCTCGGCTTTGAGGAATTTCAGCCGCTGTGCCAGCAGCTGGAACATTCTTTCCGGACTGAACAGCACAGGATAGCGCACGTCCATCAGGGCGGTGACCCGGCCATGCTCGATATTGATGATATCCAGGCTGCCGGTGAGCTCCCCGGAAATATCGTCCCGCATGGCGATGCCCAGGTTTTCCCCGTTGTAGGTCATGCCCACGGTTTGGGCCAGCTCCAGCAGCGCGCCCTGAACGCCCAGGGCCTCAAAGATCAACAGCATCTGCCCGATGGCGTTGCGGCCGTGGGAGGGGAAGGCGGCGTGGCCGGTGAGGCCGGTGGTTTCGATGATCACGGCCCCGTTGCCCAGGGTGGTTTTTACCGGGAAGCCCAGACGCTGGCCCGCTTCCTCCGCTTTTTTCGCGGTTTCCTCGTCGCCCTCCACCAGGGCGGAGGCGAAGCCGGGAATCACATTGGCCCGCTCGCCCACCTGCATGGACAGAACCTGCAAGCCTTCCTTGCTCAGCTCTCCTGTAAACTGGATATGGGAGCCGCCTTTTTCAATGTTGATCACCGGATAGTCCGCGTCGGGGCTGAACCCGGAGCGGGGCATTTCCGTCACTTTTTTATAATACCGCATATCGGAGGAGCCGCATTCCTCGTCGCAGCCCAAAATGAGCCGCACCTTCCGCCGGAGGGGAATGCCCGCTTCCTTGACCGCCCGCATGGCATACAGCGCCGCCACGGCGGGGCCCTTATCGTCGCTGGTACCCCGGCCAAAGATTTTGCCGTCGGCGATTTCCCCGCCGAAGGGCTCCCTGGTCCAGCCATCGCCCACGGGTACCACGTCCAGATGGGCCAGAATGGCCAGGGCGTCCCGGGTGGAGCCTTCGCCCAAATCGGCGTGGCCCGCGTAGCCGCCGAAGATTTCCGTTTTCAGGCCGAAGCGCTCGCAGTCCGCCATGGCGGTATCCAGGGCTTTCCGGGCCTCGACGCCAAAGGGCGCGCCGGGGGCTTCCTCTCCCTTCACGCTGGGAATGCGCACCCATTTTTGCAGGGTGTCCACCATTTCTTCCCGGTACTCATCCAGCAGCTTTTCAATTTTATCCATGGTTGGCTTGCTCCTCCTTCAGGGCCTGGCCCAAACGTTTGATTCCCTCGAGCAGCTGCGCCCGGGGACAGGCGAAATTGATGCGCATAAAGCCTTCTCCCTCCTGACCGAAGAAGGTGCCCGCCGTCAGCGCCACGCCAGCCTGCCTGCATTTTTCCGCCATTTGTTCGCAGGTGAGGCCGTAGGCCCGCATATCCGCCCAGGCCAGATACGTGGCCTCGATGGGGGAGAGGCGTGCCTTGGGTACATATTGGCGCATCCATTCCCCAAGCAGCGCCCGGCTGCCGTCCAGGTAAGCAAGCAGGCCGTCCAGCCAATCGTCGCAGGCCGTATAGGCGGCCCGGGCGGCCAGACGGGCAAAGGGGTTGCCGCTGACCACGCCCGCGCTGGCAAGGGCCTGGCGGAACGCTGCCATCATTTCCTCATTCATGCAGATGGCCGCGGCCTGCTGCAGGCCCGCCACGTTAAAGGTCTTGCTGGCGGAGCAGAGCATCACGGCCCGCTGACGGCCTTCCGGAATAGAGAGGATCGACACGAACCGGCCCGGCTGATACACGAAATCCGCGTGGATCTCATCGCACACCATGGGCACGTTATATTTTTCCGCCAGACGGCAAAGGGCGGTCAATTCCTCCCGGCTCCAAAGGCGGGACACGGGATTGTGGGGGCTGCACAGCATCATCAGCTTCGCCCCGTTTTGAAGGGCCTGTTCCATGCCCGCATAATCCAGTTCATAACGCCCGGTCTCCTCCTGCCGCAGCAGGGACACGGGCATGATTTTTCGCCCGTTGGCCCGGATGGCTTCATAGAAGGGGCCGTAAACCGGGGTCAGGATGGCGACGTCGTCCCCTTCCCGGGTGAACGCCCGGACGCAGGTTTTTAAGCCCGTGATCACGCAGGGCAGCATTTGGGTCTGCTTGGGCTGCGCCTCAAGCCCGTGACGCCGCCGCCAGAAGGAAACCAGCGCTTCCCCGTCCAGGGGTCTGTCGATATTATACCCAAAGCAGGGGTGGGACACCCGGCGTTGCAGGGCTTCTACGATGGCGGGGGCGCAGGGGAAATCCATATCCGCCACCCACAGGGGCACCCCGTCGGGGTTCATCACGTCCCGGTCGTCCCATTTTTCGCATTCGGTGTTCCGGCGGTCCATGGGCCGGTCAAAATACCTTTCGTCAAACCCCATCCTGATTTCCTCCCTGGCAGCGGATCACCCAGAATCCGCTGCTTTTTTCCACGGTGTCCACTTGGTGAAAGACGGTTTTTAAATACCTGAGGGCGGACTCAGCCCCCTGCTGCTTCCGGATCACTAAAAAGAGCTGTCCCGTTTCTCCCAGGCGCTGGGCGCTGTCTGCAAACATCCGGTAGATCACTTGCTTGCCCGCCCGGATGGGAGGATTGGTGAGGATAAAATCAAAATCCCCGTCCACATTGTCTAGCCCGTCGCTTTCCAGAATCTGGGCAGAAACGCCATTGACCCGGGCGTTTTCCCGGGCAAGGTCCAGGGCCCGCCGGTTCACGTCGCTCATCACTACCTGGGCGTCTGGAAAGATTTTTGCCACGCTCACGCCCACCGCGCCCCAGCCGCAGCCCAAATCCAGCACCCGGCCTGTCAGGCTTTCCGGCAGGCTTTTCAAAAGCACCTGGGTGCCATAGTCCACTTCGCCCTTGGAAAAGACACCGGCGTCGGTTTTGAACTTCAAATCATGCCCCCGGTAGGTCCACAGGGCCGTCTGATATTGATGGTCGCTGAGCGGCGACGCGGAATAATAATGATCGTTCATGCGTTCAAGCCCGCCGCTTCGTACAGGGCGGCGGTTTCTCCCTCCGTCAGTTCCCGGAATTGACCCGGGGCCAGCCCATCGTCCAGGGGCAGGGGGCCGAAGCTGAGCCTGTGCAGGGCGATCACCGGCTTTCCCACCGCGCCGAACATGCGCTTGACCTGGTGATACTTTCCTTCCTGCACCGTGACCCGCCCTGTGTCAGGGGACAGAATTTCCAGCTTTGCGGGCAGGGCGGTAAAATCCTTGAGGGGAATGCCCCGGGCAAACAGCTGAATATCCGAATCGTTCAGGCAGCCTTCTACCCGGGCTTCATAGACCTTGTCCACGTGCCGGTCCGGGGAAATGAGCCGGTGGGCCAGCTCGCCGTCGGTGGTGAGCAGCAGGATGCCGGTGGTGTCCTTGTCCAATCGGCCTACGGGCATGCAGCCCAGGGCGGTATACAGAGGCGGCAAAAGCTCCATCACGGTTTTCTGCCGGGGATCCTCCCGGGCGGTGAGCACCCCTGCGGGCTTATACAGCATCAGATGCCGGTCCAGCCGGGTGTCCAGGAGCTTTCCGTCCAGGGCCACTTCCGCCTCCAGGGGCGTTTGAAAGGAAGGGTCCCGGATGATTTCACCATTTACCCGGACCCGGCCCGCCTTCAGCATGTCCTTTACGCCGCTGCGGGAGGCCAGGCCCAGCCGGGACAGGAGCTTATCCAGCCTGACGCTCATTTCTGATCCTGCTGGAAGGCGTCGTGCTTTTCCTGCTCCTGCTCAAACTGCTTGCGCAGGGCCTCGTACCGCTCTTTTTCTTCTTCAAACTGGCGGCGCTTTTCTTCAAAGGCCTCCTGCTCTTTTTGCTTTTCCAGGGCTTTTTCGTCTGTTTTTTCGTCCGCTTTTTCGTCCTTTTCCGCAGGCGCTTCTTTTTCCTCGGGCGCGGGCGCTTCCTTTTCTTCCCGGGCCTTTTGCTCCTGGGCCGCTAAATTCTCTTCCCACTTGGCGATCTTCTGCCGCTTGGCTTCCAGCACGGCCGTGTTATCCTTGGCGGTTTCTTCTTCATGGGTGTGTTCGCTGCCGGAGGAGGAATGTTCTTTGGAGCGGATCAGCCTGCCCATCAGCGCCGCGTTGCGGGACTTGCGGTATACGCACAGGGGCAGATACAGCACGGCGAACACCGCCAGCAGCTCCAGCAGCACCACCTGGGGCACCTTTTCATTGAGCAGCTTGAGCAGCTGCCGCAGCACCAATTCTATGTTCAGGGAAAAATTCACGCTCTTCATGGCGTACAGGGCCAGCACGGCGGCAAAGCCCACCCAGGCGGGAATGGATAAAAGCGCGTTGACGAAGGTGTTTTTCCGCATTTCGCCCCGGTGCTTTTTGAGAATGCGGCGGCTCCAATGCAGGGTCTTTTTCGTGCCGATGGAGCGAACGGGCAAATATTCAAAGGGCAGATCCCGCCACCAGCCGTAAGCAAACAGAAGCGCAAACAGCAAAAGCACGCCCGCGATGATCAGATAAGCCAGGGTGGCTTTTCCGTTCAGCCTTTCGATCAGCCAATGGATGGGTATATTAAAGGTATGCACGTCCAGGATTTTTCGGGCAATGGTGAAATACCCCATGCAGGCCAGGAAAGGCAGCCCCCACAGAATGCCCCGGAGATAGCGCAGCAGGCCGGTTTTAAGCCAGGTAGAGTAAACGTTCTTTTTTCTGGAATGGGCGCTGCGGCTGTAATAGACCCGGCGCATTTTCTGCCGGGCCCAGAACCGCATGGGGATCACCGCGAAAATATAGATGACCACGCATCCGGCGATGGCCAGTTCATCGGGCAGCTTGCCGCCCAGCATCTTGGACAGCAGCATGGGGGCCAGCGCCGCCAGCCGAAGCAAAATCTGAACGATGGCCACCGTGCTGATTTCGTCAAAGCTCCGCCTGATGCCCTTTCGCGCAATTTTGCCGATGGATACCCGTTCGCTGCTTTCGCTCATGTTTCTTACCCCTCCCGTGTTTGTACGCATGAAGATTCAACATATTTCATTATACTGCAAACGTGCTCCTTTTGCAACCGAAATTCCAAGTAATTCAGGGCAATCGCTTACGAAAACAGCACGCTGCAAATCCACGGAAAAATGTAGGGGCGTTTATCTCCGCCCGCTAAAGATCATCGTTTCATGTACTTGCTATTCCAGCATTCGTAATGCCAGTTTTTTCGGGCGGATGATATCCGCCCCTACACAATGTGGTTTTTAGTTTCGTGTCATATAATCCTCCCAAACGTGGTATTTTATCTCCAAATCTGGGATGTATTTTATCAAATATAACCCTCTGAAACCTTTGTGCCATAAGGATAAAATGAAAGAAGCCTTGATTTTCAAGGCTTCTCGTTTTATGCCGGCGGTGGGACTCGAACCCACACGAGTGATTAGCTCAACGGATTTTGAGTCCGTCACGTCTGCCAATTCCATCACGCCGGCATGGCAACCAACAATTGCTTATCTATTATAATGACTTTTTCCCGGTCTGTCAAGCTTGAAATTTGCGGGAGGGTAAATTGTCTGCCTGGCGTCTCGGGGTGAGGGGTTCATGGCTGGCCCCGAGAAAGAGGGCTTAACGGTGAGAGCTCAGAGGCTCTTCTTGTGTCAAATTCAGCTTTGTTCTCCGTGTCCGACAATATCATCTGTACGCTGAACCCTGTACCCTGTACACTCTGCCCCGCTCTGCTTCCTGTATTCAGCAGTCATAGGATTTCCATATTCCGGGCATCCTGAAGGGGAAAGGAGAGGATGAAAATGAAACATATGCAGGCGCTGTGTCTGGCGCTGCTTTGGCTGCTTTCCCTGGGCGTGAGCGGGGAGGCGGAGGAAGCCATGTATTACCGGGTCGTCGCCCGGGACGATAGCCCCGCCGCTCAGGAGGAAAAGCTCCGGGCCCGGGAGGCGACGCTGCGGACCTGCCCGGACAATCCCGAGGATTTGGAACAGGCGCTGCCCCGGATCACGGAAGCGGTGAACGCGGCCGTTGGAGCGTGCCGGGTGGAGCTCAGGTCCTGGCAGCCTCATGAAAAAATGCCCTCCGCCCTCACCCTGTATATCACCTTGGGAGAGGGAAAGGGGCATAACTGCTGGGGTCTTTTGTATCAGGATTCCCTGCGCCTGGCCCAAATCGAGGGGGACGGGGAGCCGGGCGGGGAAACGGCGTTTGAATGGCCCTTTTTGGAATGGCTTTTTCGCCTGATCGGATGGAAGCTTCTTTAGGGGATAATCAGTTCGGAGTGAGGAGGCGAAAAGAGTTAGGAGTGAGGAGTTAAATCAGTGAGGAGTTAGGAGTGAGGAATGAGGAGTTAATAGTGTTCCAAGTCTTGCGCCGTTTCTTATGTGCGACTATTATTATATGCACCCTGTACTCTGCACGCTAAACTCTCGTCCTCATCCCAATTGCCTTTTTGCTTCATAAGAGATGCTCGATCAGCGTATGTACGCCCAGCAGGATCAGGATGACCCCGCCCAGGATTTCCGCCTTGCGCTCATATTTGGCTCCGAACAGGCTGCCCGCCTTCACCCCGGCCATGGACAGAAGACAGGTGGTAACGCCGATGAGCAGGATGGAGCGGTAAATGTTTACCTCCAAAAACGCGAAGGTCACCCCAACGGCCAGAGCGTCGATGCTGGTGGCCACCGCCAGGGGCAGCATGGAGCGAACCGACAGGGCGCTGTCCGTTTCCGGCTCGTCCTTGTCAAACACCGCCTCCCGGATCATGTTGCTGCCAATCAGGGTCAGCAGCCCGAAGGCGATCCAATGGGCGTAGGCGTTGATGGCGTCCTTGAACTGGGCTCCCAGGAAATAGCCAATCAGGGGCATCAGCGCCTGGAATCCCCCGAACCACAGGCCCACGATCAGGGCGTGGCCCAGATTGATTTTTTTCAGCGCCAGGCCCTTGCAAACGGCCACGGCGAACGCATCCATGGACAGCCCCACGGCCAGCAGCAGTAAAGAAAAGAAACTCATACAACACCTCAGGCGAAGAAATGATAAGAAGACAAGAAGAAAACGAGTGTTCAGAGTGAAGAACTCAGAGTGCAGAGAATATAGCCGGATACAGGGAGCGGAGCCAAACTTGGAAAAAGCTGAATTAACTGAACTCTTTCGTTGTTGTTGTTGTCCAACTATTAACTCCTAACTCCTCACTCCTAACTCCTCACTGATTATACACTGTTTAAAAAAAGTCCCATGCTCCAGCGCTCTTTTCAGGCCGCTGGCCCATGGGCTTTCTGATTGTTGAATATGCGAAGGAGGCAGGGATTATGCCAGAATTTCGCCCTCGTTTTCCACCGTCACTTCTTCCACCTGACGGATGGCCCAGCGGGCAACGGTCATTTCCATGGGGGCGCCGCCCTTCTGGCCAACAGCCAGAGTGATGGTGTCGTCCTTGATGGAGGTGATGGTGCCATAGATGCCGCCGATGGTGGTGATCCGATCGCCGGACTTTAAGTTATTCAGCATTTCCTTGACCTGCTTGTCCTTCTTCCGCTGGGGACGGATGAGCATGAAATAGAACACCAGGCCCATCAGCACCAGGGGAAGCACCATCTGCAAAATCGCAGCCAGGGGAGAAATCTCCGGCACTTCTCCGGCAGCCGTCGTGCCTGCGGCAGCCGTACCCGCGGCAGCAGTGCCCGCGGCTTCCGCCAGGGCGGGGGAAATGCCAAACAGCCAATCCATGATCATGGGTGTAATACCGCCTTTCAAATTTCTTGTACGTTATTCTTGATTGTACGTCCCCTATTATATAATGAATTTCTTCCGCTGTAAACCCCTTTTTCCAAAGGAAAAATACCCGGGAAATTGTAAATTATTTCAGGTTTGTTACGTGTCTGTGTCGGCTTTTGTTGCATTTCCCGCTTTCCTTTGGTATAATGATACATGGCGTTCAGGGAGGAGTTAGGAATTAGGAGTGAGGAGTTAGGAGTGAGGAGTTAATAGCTTCAATCAAAGTGTTCAGATATTTTCGCTTTTCCAAGCTTTGCTCCGCTTTTGGTGTCCGGCTATATTCTCTGCACGCTGCCATCTCCACTCTCGTCCTAATGCCTAATGCCTATTGCCTAATGCCTTATTATCTTAGAACTTAGAACTTCTAAAAAAGGAGACTGCTTAAAAATGCAATCCGCTTCTGTTTCCGCCCAGACCCGGCCCCTGATTTACGCCCTGCAGCAGAACATCCGCCGGGTGATCGTGGGCAAAGACGACGCCATCGAGCTGATGCTCATCGCGCTGATCTGCCGGGGCCATGTGCTTATCGAGGACGTGCCTGGGGTGGGGAAGACCACCATGGCCGCGGCCCTGGCCAAGTCCCTCCAGTGCAGCTTCAAGCGCATCCAGTTTACCCCAGATGTGACGCCTTCCGATGTGACAGGCTTTACCATGGTGAATATCCAGACCGGAGAAATGGAGTTCAAGCCCGGAGCGGTGATGAGCCAGATCATCCTGGCGGACGAAATCAACCGCACCAGCCCCAAGACCCAGTCTTCCCTCCTGGAGGTGATGGAGGAGGGGCAGGTGACCGTGGACGGGGTGACCCATACCCTGCCCCGGCCCTTTATGGTCATGGCCACCCAGAACCCGGTGGACTTCGTGGGCACTTATCCCCTGCCGGAGGCCCAGATGGACCGGTTCTTTTTAAAGGTCTCCGTGGGCTATCCCTCCATTGAAGAGGAAATGGACATGCTGGAAAGGTACACCGGCCAGGTGACCCCCATGCAGACCCTGTCCCCTGTGTGCGGGGCGGAGGAGATCCTGTCCATGCAGGAGCAATTGGGCACCATTTACGCCAGCCCCGAGGCCCGCAACTACGTGGCCAGCATCGTGGCCGCCACCAGAAATCATCCTGCCCTGCAGCTGGGGGCGTCCCCCCGGGGCTCCATCGCCCTTTTGCGGGCGGCCCAGGCCTGCGCGCTTCTGTCCGGACGGGACTATGTGCTCCCTGATGATATCCGCCATATGGCGCTGCCGGTGCTGTCACACCGGCTGATTCTGACCCCGGAGGCCCGGATGAAGGGCATATCGGCTTCCCAGCTTTTGCAGCAGCTGATCGAAACAGTGCCGGTGCCCGCGGGCCGCGCATGACGGGCCGCGGTCTGGCGGCCGTGGCCGCCCTGATCACCAGCGCCTTGTGCGCCCTGTCCCTGGGCAACGCGCTGTATGCCTACATGGCGCTGCTGCTGGCGCTGCTGCTGGCGTACGGGCTGGTAAGCTGCCTGTGGGCTTTATTTTCCGTTTCCTTCGATCAGCGCCTGACGCCGGAAAAGGCCGCCCGGGGGGAAATATGCACCCTCACCGCCCGCGCCCGCTGCGGCTGCCCTTTGCCCCTGGGACCCATGAAGGCGGTTTTTTCCTATGGCGGTCAGGAGGAAGAATATGTATTTCCCACAGGGCTGATGAAAAACAGTATCAAAACCCTGTCCGTTCCGGCCCGTCACGTGGGCCAGTTTGACGCAGGGGTGAAGCGGCTGGAGGTCTGTGACCTGTTCGGCCTGTTCCGTATGCCCGTGGGCATCGGGAAAAACATAGGCGCGGTCACTGTGCTGCCCCGGCCCTTTGACATTGAAAAGCCCCGGCTGACCCTGGGTGAGGACGGCTCCGTGGCCCTGGCCCGCAGCCAGGAGGATTATAACGCTCCGGAGGACGTGCGCCCCTGGCGGCCCGGGGACGCCATGAAGCGCATCCATTGGAAATTATCTTCCCGGAAAAGGGAAATATTGGTGCGCCGATTCGAGACGCCCGCCCCGCCGGACACCCTGATCCTCCTGGACTGCGACACCCCCCTGGGGGGAGAGAATGTTCCCGAAGGAGAAGAAAAGCTGGTGGACGCCCTGTGCGAAACCGCCGTGGCCGTGGCCCGGATGCAGATGGAGGACGGCAGTCCGGTCCGCCTGCCCATGTACGGAAAGCGGGCCAACGAGTTTGCCTCCGACCAGGCCGAGGGCCTGGCTCTCCTCCAGGAAATGCTGGCCATGCAGCCCTTCGGGGGCGGGGAGGACTTTGCCCGGGTGCTGAATCTGGAGCTGCGCCGGATGCGCCGCACCGGAGCCACCGTGATCATCACCACAAGGCTGAACGCCAGGATCGTGGAGGCGGTGAGCCATATCCGCCGCATGGGTCCCAGCGCCCGGCTGTATCTGGCCACCTTTACACCGGAGGCGGAAACGTACCAGCCCTTCGTGGCCCAATTGCAGCATCATTTGGTGGAGGTATGCTATGTCACGCCTGCTTGATCAAACCTGGAAAGGGGCGCTGCTGGGCTACTGCACCGCGCTGCTGCTGAGCGTGGGCATGAGCCTGACGGTGTTCCGGGCCTTCGCCCCCTTGCAGGCGGCGTGGCCGGTGATTCCTTTGTGTGCTTTGTTTACGCTGCTTTTTTACGGGCTGTTTCAGATAAAGTTTCCCCATAAGGGCCTGATTTTCCTGGGGGCGCTACTGGCCCTGGGAGCCTGGGGAATGCTGGGCGGCGGCCCTGTCCATACCCTGATTCAGATGGGCAAGGCGGCCTGGCTCTCCTTCCAGGGCAGCCCCGACGCCATGACCTTTTACGCAGGAGCGGCCCGGGCCACGGTGTGCCTTTTGTTTTCCCTGCTGGGGGCCGCCCTCTACTGGGACCGGACCGTGCCCCTGGCGGTGTTTACGGTGGTGAGCCTCATCGGCATCGCCTTTCTCTTCGGCCAACAGGAGGAGCTTCTTTTGATGGCCCTGCCCGCCGCCGCGGGGGTGCTGCTGCTGATGGCCTGGCAGGACGGAAAAAAGCTCTCCCCGCTGCCGGTGGCCGTGCTGCTGGCTGCCCTGGCCTTTCTGCTTTTGCCCGCCCGGATGAAGCCGGTGTCGCCCTTCAAGGAAACCGCGGAAAACATCCGCCATTTCGTGGAGGATTATTTGTTCTTCAACCAGTACCGGGCTGCCTTCTCCCTCACCGCCGAGGGCTACCAACCCTTGGACGAGCGCCTGGGTGGGCCGGCGGAGCCGGTGGATCATTCCGTGATGGAGGTGAATACCCGGCGCACGGTGCTGCTTCGGGGCAAAACCTACGATCAGTATAACGGCCTCAATTGGTACGACACCCTGTCTTCCCGGCGGTATCTGTCCGTGTCGCCCCGGTATTTGAGCCTGCGGGAAACGATTTTCGACCTGGACAAGCCCCTTTCCGGGGACGGGGACACAGAGCCCCTGACCACGACGGTGCATTTTTTAAACCCCGGCACCACCACCCTGTTCGCCCCCTCCCATACCCGCACCCTGCAGATGGACGGGGACAGAATGGTGCTCTATTACAATGCGGCGGGGGAATACTTCCTCACCCGCAACGTGGAAGCGGGGGACAGCTATACCCTGACCTATCTGCCCCTGGCCCCCGGCAGCAGGGCCACGGAAGCCCTGATCCGGGAAAATGCCGGGATGGAGGACCCCCGGTACGGGGAGGTCATCAAGGATTACCTGCAACTGCCCACCCATATTCAAAAAGAAATCTATGACCTGGCCGCCGCCATCACCCAGGGCTGCGAAACGCCCTATGAAAAGGCTGTTGCCATCCGGGATTATCTTCGGCGCAATTACCGCTATAACCTGAACGTGGACGCCCCGCCGGAGTCGGTGGATTTTGTGGCTTGGTTTCTCATCGGGGAAAAGCAGGGCTACTGCACCTATTTCGCCTCTGCTATGACGGTGCTGTGCCGCATCGCCGGGGTGCCCGCCAGGTATGTGACGGGCTACGTAGCCATGCCCAACGACAGCGGTATCACCGTGGTCACCGGGGAACACGCCCACGCCTGGACGGAAATCTACCTGAACGGCTTTGGCTGGCTGGAATTTGACCCCACTCCCCGCAGCGACAATAACCCCGACGAGGCCCCGGAGGAAAGCGGCGGCTCCTCCCGGCAGGAACAGCCCACGCCCACGCCGCTGCCCACGCCTACGCCGGAGCCCACCCAGGCGCCCTCCGACGCCCCCGGGGAAACGCCCACCCCCGCACCTACCCAGGAGCCGGAAAACGGCCCTCAGGAGAACGGACCCACGCCAACGCCTCCGCCCCCCGCGCCGGGGCAGGCATCCCCCACGCCGCCCTCCGTCCAGCCGCCGGAGCCCATCGAAAGGGAAGAGGAAGGCGGCTTCCCCTGGTGGCTGGTGCTGCTTCTGGCCCTGATAGCGTTCGTCGGCCTTCGGGTCTATTTCACCGAGCCTGTGCGCCGGGCCGCCCGGCATCCGGACAAAGCTCCTGTGATCCTCTATTCCGGGGTGTGCGCCCTGCTGAACCGCCGGAACCTTCGCCGCCAGCCCATGGAAACCCTCCATGACTTTGCCGTCCGGGCGGATGCCTCTCTGGGAAAAACTGGGCTGCCTTCGGTGATGCCCCTGACGGACGCCTATGCCGCCTGGCTCTACGGCCGCCATCGGATGGACGCCCAGCCCTTCCAGCGGACGTATCTGGCCCTGCGGAAGGCTGCCTCCCCCTGGGCCCGATTCTGCCTGGCCCTCCGGCGGGTGTTCTCCTTCCGGAAAGGATAGGGGAAGAGTAATAGAGCAGGAAAATGCTGGCAAAAGAAGCTCGCTTCTCCTTGGAGCCCCTGGCGGGGTATGAAAGAATCTGCGCAACGTGCACAAAAAAATGACGAAAATTGCATCAGGTATCCGAATCATGGAACAAATGGTATAAAAGTGCTAAAAAACGTATAAAATAGCTCCCGCGGCACTTGCGGTGCGGCGGGATTTTTGTTATAATGGAATGGGGAGAATGATCGAAAATGTCTTTTTTTGAAAATTTCAATGACGGAATTCGTTCGGTCCCAGTCGCCGAACATGTAACTTTGGATAAATTTACCACGCTCCGGGTGGGCGGTCCCGCAGATTATTTTGCGGAGCCCGAGAGCGAAGCCCAGCTGCTTTCCCTGCTTCGGGCGGCCCGGGACAGGGAAATCCCCGTGCTGCTGCTGGGCAATGGCTCTAATGTGCTGGTGCGGGACGGAGGCTTTCGCGGCCTGGTGATCAGGCTTGGGAAAGGCTTTTCCCAGGTGGAATGCAAAGGAAACCGGATTTACGCCCAGGCGGGGGCGCTGCTGAGCGCCGTGGCCAGGGCCGCACAGGAGCATCATTTGACGGGCCTGGAATTTGCCCATGGCATTCCCGGCACGGTGGGCGGCGGCGCTTATATGAACGCCGGGGCCTATGGCGGGGAGCTGGCAAATGTGATTTCGTCCCTGCGGGTGCTCAAGGGAGACGCCGTGACCGAAATTCCCGTGACAGAAATGGATTATGGCTACCGCCGCAGCCGGGCCATGGAAGAGGGCTGGATCATTACCGGCGTCACCTTTTCTTTGCTTTCCGGGTCGGACGGGGACATCGACGCCGCTATGCGGGATTTTGCTTCCCGCCGCCGGGAAAAGCAGCCCCTGGAATATCCCAGCGCCGGTTCCTTTTTTAAGCGTCCAAAGGGCCATTTCGCCGGGGCGCTGATCGAGGGGGCGGGCTTAAAGGGGCTGACCGTGGGCGGGGCCCAGGTGAGCGAAAAGCATGCCGGGTTCCTGATCAACCGGGGCGGGGCTTCTGCCGCCGATTTTCTGGGCCTGATGGCCGCGGTGCAGCAAAAAGTGGCGGATCAGTACGGGGTGAAGCTGGAGCCCGAGGTGCGCATCGTGGGGAGTGACAGATGAGCTTTTCTTCCCAGGTGAAAGAGGAATTGATCCGCGTTCAGCCCGAGAAGCCCTGCTGCATGCTGGCGGAGCTGAGCGCCTTTACCCAAACCTGCGCCTCCCTGCGCCTGGCGGGGCGGGGACGGGTGCGGGTGGTATATGAAACGGAAAACGCCGCCGTGGCCAAGCGCATCTTTCTTTTGCTCAAGCGGCGCATGGAAATCACGCCCCAATTGGAATTCAACCGTCACAAGCGCCTGGGGGGCAGGCGGCTGTCCATTCTGACGGTGCCGGAGGCGGAAAGCCGGAAGCTCCTGATCGCCCTGCGCATGGTGCAGGAGTCAGACAGCGGGCCGGTCTACAAGGGCCTGCCCCGAACGGCCATGACCCGGCGCTGCTGCCGGGCGGCCTTCGTGCGGGCATCCTTTCTGGGGGGCGGCTCGCTGACCAACCCGGATTCCGGCTATCGACTGGAGTTTACCGCCACCGAGGCCCAGGCTGAGGCGCTGATGAAAATGCTGGAAAAAAGCGCCATCAAATCAAAAACTGTCCAGCGCCGGGAGGAGCAGGTGGTGTATCTGCGCCGGGGAGACGACGTGGTCAACTGCCTGGCCCTGATGGGGGCCCACCGGGCGCTGATGGACATGGAAAACACCCGCATCGGACGGGACGCCCGCAACCAGGCCAACCGGGCCCGCAACTGCGACGAGGCCAACCTGAAAAAGCAATTGTCCGTGGGCGGCGAACAGGCCCGGGCCATCGAAATGTATGAAGCGGCACAAGGGCTGAACGCGCTGCCAGGGAACCTCAGGGAGATCGCCCGGGCAAGAAAAACGCATCCGGAAGCTTCCCTGGAGGAATTGGGCCAGATGCTGGAAAAGCCGCTGGGCAAATCCGGCGTTCATCACCGCTTGCAGCGGCTGATGGCTCTGATCCGGGAAGATCAAATACAGGGTGGGGAACACAAGGATGATCAGGAAAGCGCTGAATCTGATGGGCATCACGCCCATGAGCAGGAAACAAAGTGAACAGCTGGTGAACACCGCCAGCCAGTTTTCTTCCTGTATCCTTTTTGAGCATAGAAACCGCACATTCAACGGAAAATCCATGCTGGGCATTCTGTGCCTGGGGGTGACGGGGCGGGACCCGGTGATTCTGACCGTGGACGGGGAGGACGAACAGGCCGCCAGCGACGCCATCTGCGCCCTGCTGGACGGGGGCGTCAGCCCGCCGAAAAACTACGCCGACGCCGTGAACCTGATGCGCTATGTGAAGGAAAGGTATATCAATATTCTCCAGGACAATCTGGTGGGCATTTATCTCCATGGCTCTCTGGCCTCCCATTGCTTTTTGTGGGAACACAGCGATATTGATTTTCTGGTGGTGGTGCGCAGACGCCTGACCATTGAAAAGAAGATCGAGCTGGTGGAGGTGGTCTATTCCCTGTCCGCCGAAGCCCCGCCGGAGGGCTTTGAAATGAGCGTGGTGCTGGAAAAATATTGCGAAAAAGCCCCCTATCCCATGCCCTTTGAGCTGCATTTTTCCCGGATGTATCTGCGGGATTACGAGCGGGACGCCCGGGGCTTTTGCAGCCGCATGCACGGCGAGGACCCGGACCTGACCTCCCATATCGCCAACCTCTACGCCTATGGCGTGACCATTTACGGGCCCAGCGTGCAGCGTGTGTTCGGCCAGCCCAACCGGCGGGATATCCTCTGCTCCATCCGTCAGGATCTGGAGGATGCCCCGGAGCATTTGAACGAGCGTCCGGTCTATTATGTGCTGAACCTGTGCCGGGCTGTGGCGTTCTATCGGGCCAATTTGATCCTGAGCAAAAAGGCCGGGGGCGAATGGGCCTTAAAGCATATGGAGTCCAGCCATCAGCGGGTGATCCAGGCCGCCATGAACGCCTATGAAACGGGCCTGGGTATGAGCTATGACGAGGGTGAGGCGGAAAGTTTCTGCTATGACGCGCTGTCGGAACTCAATGAGCAATGAAAGAAATAGGCAATAGGAATTAGGCAACTTTATCAACATAACGAGCCGGCACGGCCATCAAGGCTGTGCCGGCATAATTTATTTGGTTCAATACAAAATGTTGTGGAATATCAATCAATCCATAACTCCTTCCTGCATAAAGCATTGGAAAAGGAAGATCGGCGTCTGTCATTCCTTGATTGCTTTCTCGGAGGGGGACGAAGCGCGGACAGCCGCCGGTGGCGGACGTCCTGTCCGCGCCCACAAACTTTTGCAGTGAGCCATTATTTGCTTTTGAACGGATTTATCGCAATCAATATATCGTCATGCTTTCCACAGGCGCTGATGTATTTGGATTTTGATTTGGGAGATAAAGAAAGCAGTGTCCATTGCAGTAAGTTTCCGACAATCCTTCCTATGCAAAAATCACTAAATGAACATCGTGAAAAAATTGTCAAAATGACAAAAAAGATATTGACATCAATGGAATTCTATGTTATGCTAATTATGGTCAAAATGACCATGAAAGGAGACGGATTCCGATGAACAGCGTACTGGCTCCGGACCGGCCTTCAACAGCTGCGGAACAAGATTGATGATATTGCGATGACATTTCTTACAATCTTGTTCCAATCAGGCAACGCCTGAGAAAAAATGAAAAAGGAGGAATTCGTATGAGTTTGTTTGACGGCCTTTGCGGAAAAGTGGCGCCTGGTCTGTGCCGCTTGTCGATGGACGGGGGGATCGCGATTAAAACCAGGGCAGGATACAGAAGTTATGACGCGAAGAAAAAACGCATGACCAACTGTGACAGCTTTGTCATGGATATTGGCGAAGACTTCTTCTTTGTCTTGCCCACGAACCGGGTTGAGCCAGGCGACATCATTCTGGCGGGCGGCATCCCCAAATGTGTCATCGGTGAAAGCGATGGAACCATCACTGCCATTAACTTTGAGGATTCCACCGTGGAAACCTTGCTGCCAGAGTATCATCTGTTCATGG
>CAMOUF010000002.1 GCA_946626395.1 uncultured Clostridia bacterium | reverse complement strand
GCGCCGTCGAAGGTCACTTCGTCCAGGGTCTGGGTGAAGGTGGTATAGCTCATGCCGAAGCCAAAGGGCCAGGACACTTCTTTGTCATAGTTCCATTCTTCCGCGCCGTCCACCGCGCCCACGGGGGATTTGGCGTTGCCCTGATCCTTCACAGCATCATAATAACGGGTTTCATAATACTTGTAGCCGGTGTAGAGGCCTTCAGCTTCGATCAGGTAATAGTTGGAGGAGAGGTTCACGCCGTTCTGGTCGGCGGTGACAAAGCCGCCCTGGGCCGCCGCTGCGGAAGCAGCGCCGATCAGGGAGCCGGGCCAGGTGATCATGGAGGTGTCGGAGAGCTGGATCGCGCCGAAGTTCTGGGCGGCGGGAGACTTGGCAAAGTCCACAGCCCAGGTATCCGCCAGATGGCCGGAGGGAGCGGCGGTGCCGTTGAGCAGATTGGCGATGCCCAGGAAGCCGAAAGCGCCGGGGAAGCCCACGTACATGATGGCGTCCACGCCTTCGTCCTGCTTGAGGTCTTCAATTTCCATCACCACGCCGGTGTTCACCAGCACGATGACCTTGTCAAAGTTGGCCTTGGCCAGCTCCAGCACGGCCTTTTCATTGGCGGACAGGGCCAGGGCGCTCTTGGAGCCGCTGACGCTTTCGTCAATGCCCGCGGCGCCGGGATAATAGTCGCTGCCTTCGGAGCCGGGACGGGAGAACACCACGATGGCCGCGTCGGCATATTCCTTGAAGGAATCCTGATAATTGGCCGCCGCGCCGCCGCCCATTTCGTCAGCGGACTTGGTGTAGGTGTCGGGGTTGGGCTCGGAAGGAGCGTAGGGGGTGGAGAACCGGGCGGGCCGCAGGCCGTAGATGGGGGTCTTGCCGCCCCAGCCCTGGCTTTCGCCGGTGACCACATTGCCCATGGCCTCATAGATGGCGGTCATGGTGGGGTTCACCTGGAAGCCCTTCTGGGTGAGGGCGTCCACCAGGTTCACCTGATCCGGGGTGGAAATGGAGGAACCCATGATACCGCCCAGGAAGGGGAACTGGCTGCCCATACCGAACAGCGTCACCTTGGGAGCGGAAGCAAGGGGCAGCGCGCCGTTGTTCTTGAGCAGCACCGCGCCCTCCTGGCCCACCTGCTCGCCGATTTGGCGATGGGCTTTCACCAGGTCGTCGGTATTGGTATAATCGGGATTATAACGGCCGTCGTTGACGGTCTTGCTGCTGGTGGTGCCAAGATTCTGGTCAATCACGCTGCGCCACTGCTCCGCCACGCCGCCCATGCTGAACACCAGCAGGCTCAGGGACAGAAACAGGGCCGTGAGGCCGCGCCATACTTTGGCTGCTTTCTGACTCATGTGCAGGATCATCCTTTCAAATTTTTATTCCGCTTTCCGGGGGCCGCCCGGTCCAGCGGTCTTCTCATGATCTATCATATCACAGCCAGCGGAAGACGGCGCAAAAAAATCGCAATCCGTCAAAAAAAAGGCGTGAACGGTATCTTTCGGCAGGAAAGCTGCCGGAATGGAAATCAGGGGAGGCGAATCACGGTCAAACGCCGTTTTGCTTTTTTCAGTCCATGGGGGTGACAATTGGGCGAAAAACCCTTGTCATTCATCCAGTATATGACTATAATGGGATCATCAAAAGAAAGGGAGGAATTTCCATGGAAGCAGTATTGGACTTTCTCGCAACCAAGTGGTGGGTGATCCTGGCGGTGCTGGCCGGCATTTTCGTGCTGGTGAAGCTGGTGCCCCGGTACAAGGTAGCGCCCCCGGATACCGCGCTGATCATCTCCGGCCTGCTGCGCCGAACCTATAAGGTGCGCACCCCGGACGGCAACATCGCCTCCAAGAAATTCGGCTACCGTATCGTGCGCGGCGGCGCCACCTTCTTCATTCCCGCCATCGAGCGCATCGACCAATTGGACATGTGCCTGATGCAGGTGGACATTAAAACGGCCCAGGCCGTGCCCACCAAGGAATACATTTCCGTGGTGGTGGACGCCGTGGCCAACATCAAAATCGGCTCCGACGATCTGTCCATCGCCACCGCCGCCGAGCAATTGCTCCACTACAACGCGGAACAGATCAAATCCCTGGCCAAGGACGTGCTGGAAGGCAACATGCGCGAAATCATCGGCCAGATGACCATTGCCGAGCTGGTGCAGAACCGCGACAAGTTCGCCCAGGAATCCATCAAGGCCGCCATGAGCGACATGAGCAACATGGGCCTGGAGATCATCAACCTGACCATTCAGAACTTCGCCGACAAGGACGGCCAGGTCATTGAAACCATGGCCACCCAGAACGTGGTGGAGAAAGAGCGGGACGCCGCCCTCGCCCGCGCCAAAGCCCAGCAGGAAGGCCACAAGGCCGAAATCGAGGCCGCCGCCGCCATCGCCGAGCAGGATAAGCAGCTGGCCCTGCTGAAGGCCGGATACCAGATCGAATCCGACCAGGAAAAGGCCAAGGCCGACGAAGCCTACCGCATCGAGCAGGAACGCGTGCGCAAGACCTTTGAGGCCGAACGCGCCGCCGCCGAATTGACCCGTCTGGAAAAAGCCACCCAGCTCAAAAAGCAGGAGGTGGAAATCGAGCGTGAACGCCTGAACGTGGAAATCCGCGAAAAGGCCGCCGCCGAAAAGGACGCCATGGCTTTCCGCATCGAGGCGGAAAACCTGCAGATCCGCAAGAAGGCCGAAGCCGAAAAAGACGCCCGCATGGCCGAAGCGGAGGCCGAGCGCTACGAGCGCCAGGCCAAGGCCGACGCCCAGCTCTATGAAGCCGAAAAGGAAGCCGAGGCCATCCGCATGAAGGGCGAAGCCGAGGCCGAAGCCATCCGGCTCAAGGCCGAAGCCATGAAGCTCTACGGCCAGGCCGCCATGCTGGAAATGGTGGTCAACAAGCTGCCTGACATCGCCCAGGCCGTGAGCCAGCCCCTGAGCAAGACCGAAAAGATCATCCTCTTCGGCGAGGGCGGCGCGTCCTCCATGGCCCGGGACACCGCCGGCACCATGCTGCAAACCTTCGAAGCCGTCAAGGACACCGTGGGCCTGGATATCCCCCAGATGCTCAAGGACGTGTCCACCGGCGGGCTGGTGGGCAAACAGGCCGGAGAAATCCAACAGCCGGATAAAGACGAAAAGCCCGCGGAAGAATAACTCAACCGGAAAAGCCGCTCTGCTCCTCTTGGGGCAGGGCGGTTTTTATCAGACAATAGGCATTAGCTAATAGGCAATAGGGATCAGGAATTAGGCATTAGGTAAATACTGATCAATTCAAAACAATTGATTTTTATACGATTGCTGGCAGGACGACTTGTAGGGGCGGATAATATCCGCCCGCTGAGAGAATCGTTTCG
>CAMOUF010000001.1 GCA_946626395.1 uncultured Clostridia bacterium | reverse complement strand
CATTTGCTGTAAAATGGCATTTTCGGCCTCAGGAGGCCGAAAACGCTCATTTTACGGCCACAAATGGATAGCGGAAGCGGCTTTCAGCCGCTCCTCGGCGACGTACATGCCGCCGCCTGCGGATTACAATCGAAGGGCTGTGGCCCTTCGATGCATCCAGGAGACTTTGTCAACAGGCTGCTGATGATTTTATTATAGCATCTTTCCCCGCCCATGACCAGCGCTGTTTTTTCCCTTGAACCGCTCTGCGCGATTTGCTATAATATTTTTGCTTTCATTCTGCCTGGCAAAACCGGGCAGGAAAGGATATGACGCGTGATGACACAGCAAAACGGATTTGACACAGAGCACCTGGCCTCGTCCTATTTCAAGCTGTCGCTGCCGGTGGTGTTCACCATGGTGGTGACGCTGGTGTATAACCTGGCGGACACCTATTTCATCGCCCGGACCAACGACGCCATGCTGGTGGCGGGGGTTTCCCTGTGCGCGCCGCTGTTTACCTGTATCATGGCGAATTAGTTGTCAAGGGGTTTTATACCAAAAATGAAAAAAGCCTACGGGAGCAAATCCCGAAGGCAATGGTTTCTTGGTTCAATGTAAAAGATTGTGGGGGACCCTCTCTTTGGATGCCAAAGAGAGGGTCCCCCACACCCCCCCTCCGAGAAAGCAATCAAGGTATTGATAAACACAATCTTCTTTTTCTAATGCTTTACGGAGGAGAGAGTCATGGATTGATTGGTATCCCCACAAACTTTTGCATTGAGCCTAAAAAGATCAAAAACCCCCTGTCTTCGTCAAGCGAAAGCAGGGGGCATTCTTTTTGGGGTGCGCGCTCCTGGCCGCTGCCATCAAGGCTGCGGCGTACATACATATTACAGCGCTTCTCCTTCCCCTTCCGTTCCCACAAACTCAATTTCCACGGCAGCGGGCAATTCGTCGATGGCTCCTGCCAGGCCCATGTAATATACGACCTGATCCGGCTCGATCACATCCAGGGTCTGGATGGCGGTGCAAAGCACTTCTCCCTTGGCGCTGCGGGCCGTGATCCTGAAAGAGGGATGATCCAGGGCCCGATCCGTCAGGTTGTTATGCGCTGTGAGCTTAAAGTACAAATTCTTTGTGCTCACCCAAAAGCTCGTCTCCAGAATAGTGACGGCTTCCTCCCCGGGGGCGTCCGGCTCGGCGTCCAAAGCAGGCTCCGCCTGAGCCGCGTTCCGGCTGTCCGTCAGCGCTTCGATCTGGCTGTCCTTTTCGGCAATCGCCTGGTTCAGCGCTTCGATCTGGGCGGCTTTTTCCTGCAATTCGCTGTTCAGGCCTTCGATGGTCTGGGCGGCCTTTTCGGCTGCGGCAGTCATTTCAAGAATCTGGGCGGCTTTGCCGTCGATATCGGCGGTCAGCTGGGCAATTTGCTTTTCCTGCTCCGCCGCCTGCTGATTCAGGGCGGTGAGGCGGGTTTCCTTTTCGGTGTTTTCCGCCGTCAGCGCTTCGATTTTCTTGTCCCTGTCCGCCACGTCCGCCGTCAGCGCGGCGATGCTTTCTCCACTCTTCTGGGCATCAGCCTTTAGCGCTTCCAGCTGGGACGCTTTCTCTGTCCCCTCGGCGGTCAGCTGGGCGATTTGCTGTTCCTGGCTTGCCGCCTGCTGGTTCAGGGCGCTGATGGCAGCCTTTCCCTCTGCGGCTTCCGCCGCCAGCGCGGCAATCCGCTTTTCCTGGTCCGCCGCCTTGGTGGTCAGATTTCTGACCTGCATCTTTTTTTCGGTCTGGGCTTTGGTCAGAGCGGCGATGCGCTGGGCCGCTTCCTGGGCGTTGCCATTCAGGGCTTCGATCTGGGCCGCTTTATCCGCTGCGTCCGCGGTCAGCGTTTCGATCTGCGCCGCCTTGTCCGCTGCGTCCGCGGTCAGCGTTTCGATCTGGGCTGCTTTGTCTGCTGTGTCCGCGGTCAGCGTTTCGATCTGGGCTGCCTTGTCCGCTGCGTCCGCGGTCAGCGTTTCGATCTGGGCTGCCTTGTCTGCTGTGTCCGCGGTCAGCGTTTCGATCTGGGTTGCCTTGTCCGCTGTGTCCGCGGTCAGCGTTTCGATCTGGGCTGCCTTGTCCGCTGTGTCCGCGGTCAGCGTTTCGATCTGGGCTGCCTTGTCCGTCACGTCCGCCTGCAGCCCGGTGATCTGGGTTGTTCTATCAGCCACGTCGGCGTTGAGCGTATCGATCTGATTGCTTCTTTGGGCCGCGTCCGCTTCCAGGGCCTGAATCCGCTTGGTTTTGTCCGCGTTATTGGTAAAATACAGCACGCCAAAGGCAATGCATATTACGGCAAGAATCGAAATAACGGTGATCGCCAAGTTCTTTTTCATAGGGCACCCTCCTCCAAAATTTGTCTTTCGTTTTCCAGCGTGTAATTTGCATTTTTATCCACGGCGTTATTCTACCATAAAACACAAATATCGGCAAGGAGCAAACCATGTTTTTTGAGCCCCGATTTTTCCAAACCCCGCAAAAAACTGCCGCGAGCGATTCACGGCAGCTTCCATATCGTTGGTATTTTTATGCGCCCAGCTTTTTCAGGCTCTCGTTCATGCGGCGGAGGGTCTCCTCCTTGCCCAGGAGATAGGCGATCTCAAAGGCCCCGCCGGGGGTGGACTCCAGGCCGGAGATGGCGATGCGCATGGGCCAGAGCACCGCGCCGTTCTTCCTGCCCCACTGGGGAATTTTCTCCATCACCGCGTCGTGGATGTTCTGCTCCGTCCAATCGGCGATACCCTCCAGCACGGGCAGCAGCAGGGGCAGCACCTCTTTGGCCACGGTCTCGTCGCTCTTTTGCTTCTTGTTAAAGAAGATGGCGGGATCGTAGTCCGGCATCTGCGCCAGGAAGCGAATCTTGTCCGGCACATGGCAAAACACGTCCGTGCGGCTCTGCATCAGCTCCGCCAGGCGGCGGTAGTCCACATTCCTGCCGGCCAGCACCTGGTCAAACCAGGGAGTGGCCATGGCCAGGTACGCCTCAAAATCCATTTTTGCGATGTACTGGCTGTTCATCCAGTCCAGCTTGGTCACATCGAAAATGCCGGGAGAGGTGTTCAGGCGCTTGATATCGAAGGCCTGCACCAGCTCGTCCATGGTGAAGAACTCCTGGTCGGTGCCGGGGTTCCAGCCCACCAGGGCCAGATAATTGATCAGGGCCTCTTTCAGGTAGCCCTTGTCAATAAAGTCGCTGTAATAGGCGTCGCCGTCCCGCTTGCTCAGCTTGTGCTGGGCGTCGCGCATCACGGTGGTCAGGTGGACGTAGGTGGGGATCTCCCAGCCGAAGGCCCGGTACAGGATATTGTATTTGGGGGTGGAGCTCAGATACTCCATGCCCCGCATCACGTGGGTAATGCCCATCAGATGGTCGTCGATCACGTTGGCGAAATTATAGGTGGGCATGCCGTCCTGCTTGATGAGCACCATATCGTCCAGGTCGCTGTTGGGGAAGGAAATGTGGCCGAACACCACGTCGTCATAGCTGCTCTCCCCCTCGGTGGGGCAGTTCAGGCGGATCACGTAGGGCACGCCCGCGTCCAGCTTCTGCTGGATCTCCTCCTTGGACAGGTTCAGGCAGTGCTTGTCATACTTGAACACCTCGCCCTTTTCCTCGGCGGCGGCCCGGCGCTGGTCCAATTCCTCCCTGGTGCAGAAGCAATAGTAGGCCGCGCCCTTCTTTACCAGCTCCTGGGCGTAGGGCAGATACAGGCTTTTCCGGTCGCTCTGCACATAGGGGCCGTAATCGCCGCCGATGTCCGGGCCCTCGTCCCAGTTCATGCCGCAGCCCCGAAGGGTGTCGTAAATCACGTCCACCGCGCCGGGCACGATGCGCTCCTGGTCGGTGTCCTCGATACGCAGGATGAATTTGCCGCCCATCTTCTTGGCGAACAGATAATTATACAGCGCCGTGCGCACGCCGCCCAGGTGCATAAAGCCCGTGGGGGACGGGGCAAAGCGAGTGCGAACTTGTGTCATAACGTATCATTCTCCCTTGATCGATTTATATTTTCCCATTGGAAAGATGGATGATCCTGCTCAGCTTGCTTCGCCAATCATTTCCCGTTCCGTTTTTCTTTTTTGCCCAGAGTTTCAAATCGTCATAGGTTTTCATTTGCTGAAACCAGGATAGAAGCTCGTCCAACTGCCTGCTGACTTCCTCCGCAATCCGCGCGGGAAGCTACTCATCGGCCGTCTGAACCAACTTCATGCCGGGCTTGGGCATGAACGTCTCTGCCTGCTTTTCGCCCACCGCTGTATAAACGAAAGAGCCCAGCGTCGGATCAAATTGCCTGTACACATCGGAATAATAGAAAGCGTGGCTATTATTCCAACCCATCCCGCGCAGAATGTTTCGGATTTGCGTATCAGCAAAACCCATTTCCTCGATTCCACGTTCAGCAAATGCCTTCCATTCGGGATGCAGTTTTTCGTCAATGGACTTCGTTCCCCGAAGGATGTTTTGCCTGTCCGGCTTTTCCCGACGGAAAACCACCGTTCCTCCCACTTCAAAGCCGTTGCCCCATTTGCATGGAACGAAAGCGATCAAGTCGATCACGTTTTCCCGATTCCGGCGAAAATGAGGATAGTTTCCTTCAAATCCCGCTTGCGAAAGCTTGGAAATAACAATTTTATTCAGCGCTTTGCGCATCCTCTGAGCCTGTGTCATCGTTATTTCTGCGGCTTATAGCCGTCCTTCAGGCTGACCACCCGGTTATAGACGCTCTTTTCCTCCGTGGAATCCTTATCCTTGCAGAAGTAGCCCATGCGCAGGAACTGGAAGGTGTCGCCCACGCTGGCGCTCACCAGGGTGTGCTCGCAGTAGCCATTGACCACCGTCAGAGAATCCGGGTTCACGAAGGCGGTCACATCCTTCTTTTCCTCGGCGGAGGCGGTGTCCCAGGCTTCGGTCATCAGCTGGTCGTAGAGCCGGGCCTCGAAAGCGGAGCAGTCGTTGGCGTCCACCCAATGGATGGTGCCCTTCACCTTCCGGTTGGCCCCTTCCGAGCCGGAGCGGGAGGACAGGTCAATGGAGCATTCAATATGGTCGATCTCCCCCGCCTCGTTCTTGACCACGGATTCGCACTTGATGATATACGCGCCCTTCAGGCGCACTTCGCCGTCGGGCTTCAAGCGGAAGAACTTCTTGGGGGGAACCTCCTCAAAGTCCTCTTTCTCGATCCAGATTTCCTTGCTGATGGTTACTTCCCGCTCCCCCAGCTCAGGGTGGTCGGGGTGGTTTTCCATGGTCAGGGTGTCCGTCCAATCGTCGGGCACGTTGGTCAGCACCACCTTCACCGGGTTCAGCACGGCCATCACCCGGGGCGCGGAATCGCCCAGGGCATCCCGGACGCAGGCGTCCAGCATCTGCACGTCCACGGTGGAATCGGCCTTGGCCAGGCCCACCTGCTCCACGAAGGAGCGGATGGCGCTGCCGGGATAGCCCCGGCGGCGCATGGCGGTCAGGGTGGGCATCCGGGGGTCATCCCAGCCGGACACGAAGCCTTCCTCCACCAGGCGGCGCAGATGGCGCTTGCTCATCACGGTGCGGGTGATATTGAGCCGGGCAAACTCGATCTGCCGGGGGCCAAAATAGCCCTGGCCGTCTCCCGCCCGGAACCCGGCCTTTTCCACAAACCAGTCGTACAGCGGCCGGTGATCCTCAAACTCCAGGGAGCAGAGTGAATAGGTGATGCCCTCGAAGGCGTCGGACAGGGGATGGGCGAAATCGTACATGGGATAGATGCACCAAGTGCTGCCGGTGCGCCAGTGCTCTTTATACAGGATGCGGTACATGGCGGGGTCCCGCATGTTCATATTGGGGGAGGCCATGTCGATCTTGGCCCGCAGGATATAGCGGCCTTCCGGGAATTCCCCCGCCTTCATGCGGCGGAAGAGATCCAGGTTTTCTGCGATGGGCCTGTCCCGCCAGGGGGAGTTTTTGCCGGGGGTAGTGAGGGTGCCCCGGTATTCCCGCATTTCATCGGCAGACAATTCGTCCACATAGGCCAGGCCCCGGTTGATGAAATCCTCGGCGATATCGTATAATCTCTGATAATAATCGCTGGCAAAGAACAGGCCGCCCGTCCAATGGAAGCCCAGCCATTCAATATCCCGCTTGATGCCCTCGGCGTACTCGGTATCCTCCTTGGCGGGGTTGGTATCGTCAAAGCGCAGGTTGCACAATCCGCCGTACTTTTCCGCGGTGCCGAAATCCGTCACCAGCGCCTTGCAAT